>JBDRSF010000077.1:0-14485 GCA_043825135.1 Candidatus Magasanikiibacteriota bacterium | reverse complement strand
CTGTGAGATCCACACTTCTTACTATATACAACAGTACAGCTTAAAAAATTAAGTTTTAAAAATGTTTTTCCTCCAATACCTCGGGGCTCTGCCCCGGGGATGGAGTACGATCATTGTTTAAAGATCATTTACTTTTTATTTCTATCACAACAACCCTATCCAATCCAGCCAAATCTTTTTTAATCTCAATTTTGGCTTTTGGAAGATATTTTTTGATAAGAGGTTTTATTGATTGAGATTGGGAAGGATCAATTTCCATAAATAAGGAATAAGGAATAAGGAATAAGGAATAAAATTGACGAATTTGTTCTAGTAATTCTTCGTAAAGTGCGAGACCTTTGTTTTTGGCGACGAGCGCGAGGCGGGGTTCGTGGTGGATTGAGGGTTCAGTTTTGAATTGCTCTTCTGTGATGTAGGGGAGGTTGGCAGTGATTATTAGGTTTTGGGTTTTAGATAGAATAGGTTTTAGGTTGATAAAAGGGGAAAGTAAGTTGCCGTGGAGGAATTTTATTTGGCCTGCCACGTGAGCCGAGCTGAGCGAGGCTTTTACGTGGTGTTTTTTTGCATTTTTACGAGCGACACGTAGAGCTTTTCTTGAAATGTCAATCGCAAATGTTTTTGTGTTTTCGTTTTCTAATGTCTTAGTGATACTAATTGGAATACACCCAGATCCTGTCCCCACATCAATGAATGTGATAGGTTTGTTATGTGTTATGTGATATGTGATATGTGATAATACTTCTTCGACCAAAATCTCTGTATCCGGCCTCGGCACCAGCACATTTTTATTTACAAAAAAGTCCAAACCAAAAAATTCTTTATGTCCAGTCAAATAAGCCAGTGGAATACCCTTGGCTCTCTTTTTAAATAATCTTTTAATCTTATAATCTTTTAATCTTCCAACTTCAAAATCTAAATGCGCCAAAACAAACTCTCTAGATTTCCCGAGAACATAAGCAATCAATAATTCAGCATCAAGTCTATCAATCTTGTTATTGAATTGTAGAAGTTGTTTGATCGTCTTTGACATAGGTGTAGAGGTAGTGTTTTCCTATAATAGGTAATCTAATTTTGTCTTTTTGAGTTGTCCCGCTTTTAGCAGGTCCGCCTATTCGGACGGACTCCTGCCCAGGGCGGAGGATCCCGTCTATAAGCGGGATGAAGTTATTTTTTTCCAACACTTGATTTAAAAGAGTTGCATAATCGTATTCACCTTGCAGTAAAAATATTTTGTCATATTGATTAAGATTTTTTTCAATGAACCAATTATCAATTTCAGTTTCAGAAAAATATAAATATAAATAATTTTTTTGAGTAATTAATTCATCCCAACTCATATTAGGTTCGCGAGCTAGGTCAAAAGCCTGAGTTGTAAAAGGTAATTTAAGACAGCTATTAATTTGGTTGTATAGAAAAAAATTATTATAAATTAGTATAGTATTTTCTTCTTCGCTCCACTGATTTTTTATTATAGTTGATGTTTCTTCCCAAGAGGTTAGAGGAACTAATGCAAAAATATTGATTATTCCAATTAAACAGAAACTAAAAATAATCCAACCGGCTATAATTTTGTTAGGACTAATTTTATTTATGGAATAGGCTATTAATATAACCCAAAAAGGTAGAGTATACAAAAGCATTTTTACATGCCAGATTCCGAATAGTAATGTGATTATTATGGGGATGATAATAATTGTCAAAATTCCAGTATATTTTAGATCTGATTTTTTTATGCGTAAAATACTGATTATAAATACAAGAGCAATTAAGATACTTATAATAAAAAATCCTAAATTATAATAATGAACACCAGCGATAATGTTTATTAGTGGTTTGCCGGCTGACCAAAAATCATAATATAAATTTAATAGCCAAGTTTTTTCTAATTCATTATTTTGTTTTAGTAAAAATGATGGAATTAACCAGCTCCCAGCAATAATAAAAGGAATTAAATTTATTTTGAGCCATTTAAAAAACTTTTGGCGATTAATTGCAAAAATTATTATCGCTTGAGTAAAAATAAGGAGGATTGCCGACAAATGCGACAGTAGGAGTAGGGTAGTAATAATTCCCAAAAATATCTTATCTCTTTTTTTGTGACTGTCAAAGAAAAATATTTTGTAAAAATAGTATACAGATAATGATGATAATAACATCAAAAGTGAATAGACTCGGGCAGTGGCCGACCAAAAGATATTGATAGAATGCAAGCTAATAAAAAAAGCACTAAGTAGTGCTACATTTTTATTCCAAATTAATTTGGCTAGAAAATAAACAGAGATTATAGTTGAGGTTCCAAATATCAAACTAGGTATTCTAGCCCAAAATTCATTAGCTGGAAAAATAAAGAACCAAAGTTTTAAAATTAATAAATGTAATGGTGGATTTGTTTCCCAGAGCCAGTAGCTAAGTCCTTGAGGCCAAGCTTTTTGGCTATAAATAAAACTAAAAAATTCATCATGCCAGAAGTCGCCGTATTTCAGTAGAAACAAAAAACGAATAATTACTCCGATTAGTATGATGGATATTAGAAGGTAGTTTTTTTTGAACCAAGACAACATGTTTTTGAGATTAGCTCTCCCCCCTGATAGGGGGAGAGCATTAATTACTTTTCTCCTCATAATCAACCTTCCTCAACTCCTCAATAACATTTCCCAGATTACCATCCAAAACCCCTTCAATATTGCTCCAGTTTTCATGAATGCGGTGGTCAGTAATTCTGTCTTGGGGAAAATTGTAAGTGCGGATTTTTTCACTGCGGTCGCCACTACCTATTTGTTTATTTCTTTTTTCAGAAAGTTCCGCATCTTTTTTGGCTTGTTGGGCTTCGTAAATACGAGCACGCAAGACATCCATAGCTTTTATTTTATTTTGTATTTGTGATCTTTCATCCTGGCATTGCGCGACTATTCCAGTTGGGATGTGAGTTACACGTACAGCCGAGTAAGTGGTATTTACACTTTGTCCGCCATGGCCACCAGCACAAAATGTGTCAACCCTTATGTCATTGGGGTTGATTTCAATTTCTCCTTCTTCAATTATCGGGAGTATGGCTACACTGGCGGTGGAAGTGTGAATTCTACCCTGTTTTTCTGTTTCAGGAATACGTTGTACTCGATGGACACCCATCTCATATTTCATATCTTTGTAAACTAGCTTGCCAGTGATATTAAATATAACTTCTTTATAACCACCAATTCCAATTTGGTTTTCAGAAATTAATTCAGTTTTCCAATTTTTGCTTTCAGCATATTTCATATACATACGCATTAGACTACCAGCAAAAAGAGCGGCTTCATCACCACCAGCTCCAGCTCTTATTTCTACGATTACGTCTTTGCTGTCCATTGGGTCTTTTGGCATTGTCAAAAAAGCTAATTCTTCTTCCAATTTATTTTTTTTCTCTTGTAGTTCTGGCAATTCAGCTTCTGCCATGATTTTTAATTCCTCATCTGATTCGTCAGCAATTATTGTTTCATTCTCGTTTAGATTTTTTTCAATATTTTCCAATTCAGTAATTTTTTCTACAATCAATTTTAGCTCATCGTAGTCTTGAGCCGTTTTTTTTAATTTATTTTGGTCAGCAATAACTTCAGGATTTTGGAGATCTTGCTCTAGTGATTCGTATTTGGATTTTAGTTCGGTATATTTTGGGTTCATAATATTGTTTTATTATACGATTATTTTAGCATAAAAAGATACTTCTGGCGATTTTTTGAGTGATAAGTGATAAATGATTGATGATAATTATACGTTCTTTACGGGCTATCATTTATCATCTATCATTTATTATTACGATTATTCATTTATATTAATAAAAAAACAGATTCAAAAATATGAACCTGCTTTTTAAATGTAAGATAGCTATTTAGATTCTGATTTCTTTTCTTTTTTTTCTTTCTTAACAGCATCATCAGCCTTTTTTGTTTTAGCAGCCTTTTTAGCTTTTTTACCTTTTCTAACGGCAGCAATAGCGCTAACTCTACCAAGTTTTTCTTGGAATTTTTCTACACGACGAGCAGTATCAACAAATTTTTGCTTGCCAGTATAAAAAGGATGGCACATATTGCAAAGCTCTGTGCGGATTTCTTTTTCAGTAGAGCCAATTTTAAAATTGTTGCCACAGGCACAAGTTACTACTGCGTCTTCGTGATATTTTGGGTGAATTTTTGCTTTCATAGGGTTCAGTTAATCCCGAGTGAGGAAAGATTTTCTGAAAGAAAAATCTTGACGACGAGGGATCTTTCGAAGAGTAAGTATTAGGGTTTACATCTATATAGTGTACTATATTATACCTATCCTTCGACAGATCCCTCAATCACTTCGTGTATTTTCGGGATAAATTTAATTTATATTAGTGGCATGATTATATCATGAGGGGCGAAATTTGTCAAGAGGCATATTCACCATATCACTCAATCACCTTATCACTTAATCACAGTGCTAATATTAAGGTGATTCAGTGGGCTCTTGACTTTTTTTCCCCTTTACATTATAATGGCTTTACTTTATAATAACTGTATAAATTCCATATGAAAGATATCCTCATAATTATTCAAATAATCATGGCCATTGCTTTGGTTGTGGTCATCTTACTTCAGCAAAAGGGCTCTGGTTTAGGGGCAGCCTTTGGTGGTTCTAGTAATATTTATAGCACCAAACGTGGTGTGGACAAAATACTTTTTCGTGCCACAATTGTGGTATCTATAATCTTTTTTGGGGTAGCAATCCTTAATTTAATTGTTTGATTTTCTTCTTAATTATTTTAGCAAAAGAACAACACCTTTCCTAGAGAGATAGGCTTATTGTATGTTTTCATCTCTTGTAGATAAAATAAAAAGAATTTGGGATAATTTAAAGCGTTCTCAAATCAAACCCCTAAAAACACACCATCACGATGTGACTCTTTTATATCGTGCTCGTGGTAGGTCAGTGCCTAGACCAAAGCAAATTATGCAAGTCGGCAAATTTTTGGGTAAGAGAGAGAAAAAAATGGTTTTATTTAGTTTTTTTATTTTTTTAATTGGCCTGATTTGGTTAGGAGTGGGATTTATAGATAGTCATCGGGATCAGGTGCCAGTTTCTGGTGGTAGATATATTGAGGCAGTAGTCGGTTCTCCACAATTTGTTAATCCGGTATTTGCGTCAACCAATGATATTGATACTGATATTACCCGTCTGATATTTTCCGGCTTGATGCGTTATGATGAAAGACATCGTTTGATTCCGGATCTAGCTGTCAAATATGAGGCTAGTGAAGATAAAAAAATATATACTTTTGAATTGCGTCAGGATGTCTTTTGGCATGATGGTGAACCTTTTACAGCTCGGGATATAGTCTTTACTTTTGATACTATTCAAAATTCTCTGGTGGGCAGTCCCTTGCAAGTTAGTTTTCAAGGAATAGAAGTTTCAGTTTTGGATGATTACACAGTGAGATTTATTTTACCAGAAGCTTTTTCGCCTTTTTTATCAAGTTTGATAGTTGGTATTATTCCAGAACATCTTTGGTTTGAAGTACAACCAGAGCAGATGCGACTTAATGCTTTGAATCTACAACCAATTGGAACTGGTCCTTTTAAATTCAAAAAATTAACCAAAAACGAGGCGGAATATATTTATAATTATGAAATGGAATTATTTGATCGTTATTACCGCCAAGTTCCTTTTTTAAAAGAATTTGTTTTTCAATTTTTTTCTGACTATGAAGGGCAAGGTGGGGCAATTGATGCTTTTAGAGAAAAAAAGATAACTGCCTTGAATTTTGTACCCAATGCTTTGCGAGATAAAATTGAACGCAAATATACTCAGTTACATGTTATGGAATTACCACAGTATACAGCATTATTTTTTAATCAAGAGCAATTACCAATTTTAAAAGATAAGAACTTACGCCAAGCATTGTCCTATGCGGTTGATAAACAAAGAATTTTGAATGAGGTTTTAAAAAATGAAGGTTATATAATAAATAGTCCAATTTTGCCAGGATTTCCTGGATATGATCCTGAGTTAGGTAGTAATATTCATTCTTTTGAAGATGCCAATGAATTGTTGGATAAGGATTGGACACGGGTAAATGCAGAAGAATATCGGGAAGTAAGAAAAGGAAAATTAATAAAAGAGTGGGAAGATCAACAAGCTCTTTTGTTGGAACAAACTGCATCTTCTACTGACGTTGGAGTTGTTGAACAAAATGAGAGTAGTCAACCAGAAGAAACAGAAGTAAGCACTACTACAGCTAGGGAATTAACTGAAAAAGAAATTGATAAATTATTAGACGAGGAATTACAAGCAGCTCAATTATTTTATCGAGAAGATGATGATAAAAATATTTTAGAAATCACTATTACTACGGTTCAAAATGAAGAATATAGAAAAACTGCTGAGTTAATTGCTGGCTTATGGCAAAATATTGGGGTAAAGACAAATTTGGAGTTTATTGAACCAAGAGATTTTACTCGCAAGGTGTTACGTGATAGAGATTATGATATATTGCTCTATGGAGAAATAGTTGGTAATGATCCTGATCCATTTCCCTATTGGCACTCTAGTCAAATTGATTACCCAGGTCTTAATTTGGGTAGATATGTTAATCGTAATGTTGATACTCTAATAGAAGAAGCTAGAGAGAGTACTGATGAAAATGAAGTTGCCGAAACTTATAAGAAATTTCAAGAGATTATTATAGCAGAAGTACCGGCAATATTTTTATATATGCCAACATATATTTATGCTACCACCAACGAGGTAGAGGGTCTTGATGTGGTAAGGATCTCTCATCCATCAGATAGGTTCGCTGATGTTACAACTTGGTACATGAAAACTAAGGGGGATTGGAACTTCTAATTTTAATTTATAAGGCCGATGTGGTGAAACTGGTACCGTGCACCACAAGGGTGCACGGCCATGTACTCTTGTAGTACATGGGACACGCATGCTTCAGGTGCATGTTTCCGCAAGGGAGTGGAGGTTCAAATCCTCTTCTGGGCACAGTTACCGACTTGGTTGCACAAAGTTGGTTTATCTTCTATTTAATTAATTAAAATTTATATATGAATGCAACAGAAAAGCCCGCATCTGGTGGGCACAAGAAGCGAGTATATGGGTCTGGCTCTTCTTTTAAGAATTATAAAAGAGGCGGACGTAATCGCAATAAAAAAATAGTTAACACACAATCAACTGGTGAAAAATTATTAAAGATAATTCCGTTGGGTGGCTGTGAAGAGGTTGGGCGTAATATGACCGTTTTTGAATATGACGGTGATATTATAATTCTAGATATGGGAATTCAATTTCCCGAAGAAGACATGCCGGGTATTGATTATATCGTTCCTAATACCAAATACTTAGTTGGCAAGGAAAAAAATATTCGTGGTGTAATTTTTAGTCATGGTCATTTGGATCATATCGGCGCAGCACCAATTTTATTGGAAAAATTAGGTAATCCAAAAATTCTTGGTCGTGATTTGACTTTGGCTTTAATTAAGTATAAGCAGGAAGATTACAAAAAAGGCAGTTCCAAGAATTTGAAGACAATGCAAATTAAAAATATCAAAGATGTAATTCAATTGGGTAAATTTACTATCAAATTTTTTCAAGTGGAGCATTCAATTATGGATGCAGTTGGTGTAATTATTGAAACACCAAATGGTACTGTAATCCATCCCGGTGATTGGACATTGGATAGAGATGAAAAAGGTAAACCAATGATTGATTACAGATATTTACAAAATTTCAAGAAGCCAACTTTTCTGATGTTAGAAAGTTTGGGTTCTCTTCACACTAAGAGGTCTGGTAGTTACAAAGAAATGTATCAGAACTTGTATAACATTCTAAAAGATGCCGAAGGTCGGGTGATTATTGGCACTTTTTCTTCACAAGTAGAGAGAATTAAATGGGTAATTGATGCTGCTCAGCAATTGGGTAAGAAAGTTGCACTAGACGGCTATAGCATGAAGATGAATATTGAAATGGCCCAAGAACTTGGGTATATAAAAATTAATAAAGGTGTGCTGGTGGATATTAAAAAAATTGGTAGTTTGGGAGATAAACAAGTGGTAGTGATTTGTACTGGTGCTCAAGGGGAAGAAAAAGCAGTTTTATCCAGAATTGTGGCTAAACAACATCGCCAGATTCAGTTAAAAAAGTCAGACACAGTAATCTTTTCTTCTTCAGTTATTCCCGGTAATGAAAGGACGATTCAGCGTCTAAAAGATAATATTTATCGCCAATCTGATCACGTGATTCACGGCGAAATAATGGATGTACATGTATCTGGTCATGCCACGCGTGAAGATATTTGGGAAATGGTTAATCAAATTAAGCCAACTTATTTTATTCCAGTTTATGCCAATCATTATTTCTTGAAAGAAGCTAGAAGTTTGGCAATTAGTCACGGCTTTGATAAAAATAAAATTATTGTACCAGACAATGGTTCAGTAATAGAAGTAAAAAATGGTATCGCTAAAGTCTTGGACAAAAAAGTGCCAACTGACTATGTTTTTGTAGATGGTCTTGGTGTGACTGATACTCAAAACATAGTGATTCGTGATCGCCAAGTTTTGGCCGAAGACGGTATGGTGGTTGTTATTGCAACGATTGATACCAAGACCGGCAAATTAATTCAAAACCCTGATATTATTTCGCGCGGATTTGTTTTTCTAAAAGAAAATAAAGAATTAATTGAAGATGTTCGTCACAAAGTCAAAGGTATGATTGTAAAATCAGATCCCACAACTTGGGCTGATACTAATAAAATTAGAAACGATATTCGTGATAAAGTTGGACAGTTTTTGTTTACTAAAACAGAGAAGAGACCTATGATTTTGCCGGTGGTGATTGAAGTTTAATAAGCTGTAAGTCGTAAGTCATAAGTCGTAAGGAATAAACTACGGACATGATTAATATAGATAGAGATAAATTGAGATAAGTGGAGATAGTGATACACATAATAGAATGTATGGTTATAAGTCCCAGAGGGACGGTAGAAAAAACAAAAAATCCGATCGAGAGGTCGGATTTTAGTTATCCACAGTTATTATTTGACAGAGATTTAAATACAGTGTACTATTGTACTAGTACAATAGTACAATATAAAAATATGGCCAAACTAAAATTTGAAAAAGATCTAGTTCATAATTTGGTACAAATTCAAAATGATAAAAACACGGAGAAATTTTTGGATGTGCTTTTGACTGACTCTGAAGTGGAAGAATTGACTAATCGTTTGCAAATTTTTAAAGGACTACTTGCTGGAAAAACACAACGAGAGATTGCCGAAGAATTGGGTGTGGCAATTGGCACAGTCATACATGGTGCTAGAGAACTTAGAAATAAAAAAGATAAAGTTAAGAGAATGATACAACTTTAATGTGTCATTGCGAGAAGCGAGAATACGCGACGAAGCAATCCCAGTGAATTAGCAACGTTGCTGGCCCACTGGGATTGCTTCGCCCCGATGCGAATCGGGACTCCCTCCAGAGGCGGGCACGGCGCAATGACACACTATAAGTATAAATATGTATAAAAATAAATTAAAATTAAATAGTTGGTGGGCTGTCTGGCGGTGCAGGCAGTAGTTTTGGTTTTATTATTTGAACTAACTGTCTGTAGAGGCAGTTTTTTCGCTTTTGTTTTTAGATATTACTAAAATAAAAGACAAACCCCGCATAGTTCGAGCGTAGCGAGATCTTGTGCGGGGTTATGGGGGTTTCTATCTGACTCTCATCAAAGTAAAAGTAAAATAACTTTGGTTGGAGTGGGATAGAAAACCTGTAATGACGTTCTTTTTCAAGGGGGATATTATTGGTCAAGGATTGGTCAAAATTAGCGGTGCCTGTTGTTAGGTGCCAAGTAGGAGGGCCTATGGGTTGGGATCCAGACTGGTGGTGTGGGGTGGCGGGGACGAGGGCGAAAGCTTTCACGTTCCCGTCACCCCCTTGTTTTTTTAGTTGAAATTTAGTAATATAGAGGTATTGTGATAATTTAAACTTCCGCGTGTTGGAAAGGGATTCCTCCACTCCACCGACTTCGTCGTCGGTGTCGGTCGGAATGACAAATGTGTATATGAAAAAACCAATCATCGTTTCAGGTATCAAACCAACTGGTAATCTCCATGTTGGGAATTATTTGGGTGCTGTAAAAAATTGGGTGGAATTGCAAAATTCTGGTAAATATCAGATGTATATTTTTATTGCCGATCTGCATTCTTTGACAGGAAATCTTAGTGCCAAGGAACGGCATGAACAAATTATCCGGACTTCGGCAGAATTAATCGCATCTGGGATTGATCCAGACAAGACAACTTTTTTTGTTCAATCTCATATACTAGAACACAGTGAATTGGCTTGGATTTTTAATTGTGTTACTCCAGTATCAGAACTTGAACGTATGACACAGTTTAAAGATCAGGCAAAGCAACAATCTAAGAATGTTAATACCGGGCTTTTAACCTACCCAATTTTACAAGCCGCTGATATCCTTCTTTATGGCGGAGAGTTAGTGCCAGTTGGTCAAGATCAAATTCAGCATGTTGAATTAACACGTGATATTGCTCGTTGGTTTAATTCCGCCTTCGCTTCCTCCTTCGTTTCCACCCCCGCTGAAGCTATGGTGGACAAGAAAACTTCGGCGGACGAGAAAGCTACGGCTGACAAGAAAAAATACTTCCCAGAGACCAAACACTTATTGACTAAGGTGCCAAAAATAATGAGTTTACTTGAGCCGGAAAAGAAAATGAGCAAGAGTTTGGGTCAAGGTCATGTGATTGAGTTAGCTGATGAGCCAAATGTGATAGAGAAAAAATTAAAAAAAGCTGTAACTGCCAGTGCTGGTGGTGAAGGTGCGCCGGGAGTGCAGAATTTATTATTGCTTTTGAAGGAATTTTCTGACAAAGAAATTTATAATGGCTTTTTACAAGCCGAAAAGGACGGTACAATTCGCTACGGCGATTTAAAAAATGAAGTGGCTGGATCAATTAGTGATTATTTTTCTGATTTTAGAATTAGGAGAAATGAATTGTTAATGAATCATGATGAGTTGGCAGAGATTTTAATTGCTGGGGCGGAGAAGGCGAGGCCAGTAGCTGAGGAGACGATGAGAGAGGTGAGGAAGTTAGTGGGAATTCGTTGATACATATCACATAACACATAACATGAAACACGACATATATGATTGTGTCGTGTTGTGTGGGTCGTGTGTCGTGTTTTTTATTTTTGTGATATAATATCTGTGCACTACCCCTGATAGCCTTCGGCAGTGAGCTCAGGCCAAATCTGGGGGGAGAGCTAATTAATTTTTTGCTATGAAATACATCATTGCTCTCATCGCCATCGCAGTCGGTGCAATTCTCGTTATAAAAACTGAATGGTTTATTCAAAACTTCGGCACTAGTTCTTGGGCAGAAGAACACATGGGGACATCTGGTGGGACTCGTCTATTTTATAAGTTAGTTGGTATTGCGATTATTCTAATTGCTTTTTTAGGAGTTAGTGGACTTCTTGGTAATATGGTTTTGGGATTTTTTGGGAAGTTGTTTATGTTTTAACATAAGGAATAAGGAAAAAGGATTGAGGGGTAAAATATTATAAATATCATCTATCACCTATCATCTATCATTTCGACACTGATTTGATAAATGATAAATGATAAATGATAAAAAATTAGTTTTTTTACTCCTTTCCAATATGTATCATTCAGGCAATCAAATGGTAGATCCATATATAATTTTTGAAAAAGCACGCATTGTCCCCGGTATGCATGTGGCTGATTTTGGTTGTGGGCGGACTGGGCATCTGGTTTTTCCTTTTGCTAAACTTATTAGTGATACTGGAGTTATTTATGCAGTTGATATTTTGAAAGATGTTTTGGAAAATATTAAAAAACGAGCGCAAGAAAATGGTTTGATAAATATCCAAACTATTTGGGGTGATTTGGAAAGAGATGGTGGTGTGGCGATTCCAAGTCGAGTATTAGATATTGCTTTGGTTATTAATACTTTGGTACAGACTACTAATCATATTCAAGTTCTTGATAATATTTTACCGCTTTTAAAACCCAAAGCTAGGATAGTAGTAGTTGATTGGGTTAAAAAAGGTTTAATTTTCGGTCCCAGTGACGATCGTTTTATAAATTTTTCCGAAGTAAAAAATTGGGCCAAGCAAAATGGTTTGGTTGTGCAGGAGGAGTTTGAAGCGGGGAAGTATCATCGGGGGGTGGTGCTTTATAAAAATGAGTAAAAAAAATTTATTTATGGATTAAAAAAGAGAGATGGATTTTATTTGGTGATAGATGATATATGATAAATTTTCAATAAATATCACTTATCACTTATCATATATCATTGGTGTTGCTGATTGATTATTAAAATTGTAGTTTTATAAACTATGTCTGAAACAGAGAATCAAAAGATTGGAAAGTGGGGAGAAGAACAAGCTTCTCTTTTTTTAATTGAAAGAGGTTACGAAATCATTGCGCGTAATTATGGGCACAAAAAAGGTGAGATAGATATTATTGCTTGGACAAAAGATAGAGATGAAAAAACAAATGAGTTGCGAAAAGTTTTATCTTTCATAGAAGTCAAAACTCGTAGTTTTGGTCATGATAGTGCCGAGCGGGCAGTTGGTTCTGAAAAGGCAAGAAAGATAAAACAAACTGCAATTAGATTTTGTTTTGAAAAAAATATTAACCCAGACGATACTTGGATCAAGTTTGAACTCGTGTGTGTATATTTTGATTCGGGATTTAAAAATGTGGAGTTTAAGAAGTATATTATTCCGAGTCGGTTGTTTGAGAAAAGTGGGAAATTTAAAATATATTAACTTAGGAGTGACCCACGACCAGCAGGAAGTGGGTTAATCAGAAGCAACATTGCGCGAATAATGTGCTCCTTGGTCGTGCATCTATCTCTCCCCCCTAATAAGGGGGGATAAAGGGGGGTGTTCGCGGGTTGCGTTTTTATCTTGTTGTGAATGTATTGACCAACACCCCCTCCGTTCGGCCTGAGCTCACGACCGAAGGCTGTCTCCCCCTTGCTAGGGGGAGGACGTGAAAACACCAGTTTATTATTTCCCGTTGACATGGGTATATTTTATTGATAAATAATAACAAATACTATATAATTAAAGCATAATTTATATTTATAAAAATATGGACAATTATTCTATTTACGAAGTAGTCCGTTGGATAGGTATAATACTTATTATAGGTGGTGTTACCTATTATTTATTCAACCAGAAAAAAGGTGGGGGATTTTCTTTACCTAATTTTAAAAATAAAACTAGCGGTAATACTGGGACAAGAAATTTGGAAATGTTTTCGCTTGATCTGACTGCCTTGGCTACTGAAGGTAAAATTGATCCAGTTATAGGGCGTGAAGAAGAGATTTTGCGGGCTACTCAAGTTTTAACGCGTCGTCACAAGAATAATGTTATTCTAGTGGGACCGCCTGGTGTGGGTAAGACAGCGATTGTTGAAGGTTTGGCAATGGGAATTGTAACTGGCGATGTGCCAGATGTTTTACAAAATAAAAGAATTTTATCTTTACGGGTTTCAGAGCTATTAGCTGGTACAAAATATCGTGGTGAATTTGAAGAACGGGTAAAAAAGATTGTTGAAGAAATTCGTAATTCTAATCGGTCTATTATTTTATTTATTGATGAATTACATACCGTCATGCAGACCAAAGGCACAGAGGGGGCGGTTAATTTTTCCGATATTTTAAAACCAGCTTTGGCTCGTGGTGATTTGCAGTTGATCGGTGCCACCACTATGAAAGAGTATGAAGAATTTATAAAACCAGATGAAAGTGTGGCACGTAGATTTCAACTAGTTACAGTAGATGAACCGAGTGTAGAAGAAACAGTAGAAATTTTACAAGGTGTGAAAAAAAATTATGAAACTTATCATCATGTAAAATTTACTGATAAAGCTTTAGAAGCAGCCGCTCGTTTATCATATGAATATATTAAAGATCGTCGTTTGCCGGACAAGGCCATTGATTTGATGGATGAAGCTGGTGCCATGGTTAATGTTCATGAGGGTGGCTCCACTCATCATGCGGTTGCCTTACTTCATGGTGCTGCTGGAAAATCTAGCCGAAAGGGTGAAGAACTAGATATTCACTTACAAAAAATGGCGGTTGAATTAAAAACTTTGCGTGAAAAAGAAGAGGATGAGCATGATAAGAAAGAATTAAGTTTGACTAGAAAACAGATTATTGATAAAGTAAAAGAGATAGAGGAATGTGAAAAGAAAATGAAAGGCGATGATGTCTGGCCAGAAATTACAGCTGAGCACATCAAAGAAGTCGTGGCTGATTGGACCGGTTTGAAAGAAAAAGAAATACATTAATAATATTTTTATTCATTTAAATAATTTCATATGGATGAACAACAAGTAGATCAAACAGAAACTTTGACTGATACAAAAGTTAGAGTTAAGGTACCATCTAGTACTAAAATGGCAATTGCTGTTGCTTTTTTGGGAA
>JBDRSF010000076.1:0-8307 GCA_043825135.1 Candidatus Magasanikiibacteriota bacterium | reverse complement strand
AGAAGAAATTTATTTATTAGCTATAGAGAAAAGAAGTGATAACACATATAAAAACGTTTAACAAAAAATACTGAAATAATCAGTATTTTTTTGTTCGCGGATAGGGATTCGAACCCCAATAGTCAGGATCAAAACCTGAAGTCCTACCATTAGACGATCCGCGAATATTATATTTTTGACTACTTAATAATACTATATTTTTTGTTTTTTGTCAATATCTTTACAACCTTCCCAAATCAAGTTGGTTTTCAACTTCAATTTCTTTTACAAAATCAGGCATGTGGCTGATGAGGATAATGGCACCTTCGTATTTATTGATGGCTTTTGCTATGACTGGAATGTGACGAAAGTTGATATGGTTGGTTGGCTCATCTAGAACTAAGAGGCCTGGTTTCATTAGTACTAGTCTGGCAAAAGATAGTAAACCCTTTTGTCCTTCAGACAAGTGAGAAATATTTAATCCCATTAGTTCGCCAGTAATCAAAAAGCCAGCAGCGATGGAGCGCATTTCTTGCACATCAATTCCGTCTGCTATTGCATCTTGCAAAGAGTCAAAAACAGTTTGTCCATAGTCTAGCGTTGCAAAATCTTGGCTATAATAACCAACAGTAGTATTTTCTAAAATGGTTGTAGAGCCATCATTGTCGTTTTCTACTAGAGAACGCAACAGTGTGCTTTTGCCAATACCATTTGGGCCGGAAATAATTAGCCTATCTCTTTGTCGCAGTGTTATATCTACTTCCTTTATTACTGCTTCATGATTTCTAATCACCTTTAATAATTTTATTTTCACTACTTCGCCAATAATTCCTTGGGCGGGAATAGTAAATTCTCTGATAGTTTTGTCTTCGCGTCTGACATCTACTTTATTTTCTTCTAGATCTTCTATCTCTTCTTTTAGCTTGCTAGCCAGTTTACGCATTTTTCCACCTTTGTTGGCAAAGAAGTTTACTTTTTCTTTGTTATCAATTATTTCTTTTTTCAATTGAGCATTTTTCTTTATCTCTCTTTCAATTCTTTTGTTTATTTCTTCTACCACAGAATAATAATCACCAACATAAGTTTCTACTTTTTTTGTAAAGACATCGAGATAGATAACTCCTTCGGTAAAACAATTTAAAAAGTCAGCATCATGAGAAATTACAATAACAGTTTTGTCATACATTATCAAAAATTGAATGAGGTGATCAATGCCGTCTTTATCAAGATTATTTGTAGGCTCATCAAGAAGTAAGATATCAGGCTTTTGGATAAGAGCAAAGGCTAATAAAATTCTAGCCTGTTGACCACCAGACAAGGCTCCAACTTTCAAGTCAATGGGTACACCCAAATTTACAGCCTCCATTGCTTTGCTTATCTGACTTCGGATATTTCCAGGCACGCTATCAAAAGCTTTTGAAAAATATTGATCAACAGTTAGTTCCATATCACTTTTTTCAATCATCTGTGAGGCTGTAGCAATAGTTGCATTATTATTTTTAAATATCTTTCCTTCTGTGGGTTTTATATCTCCGGTTATTAATTTGAAAATAGTACTTTTTCCAGCACCATTTTGACCCATTAGAGTTAATTTAGAACCTTTTCGAACACTAAAAGAAACCTCATCAATGATGGTTTTTCTTTTTGTATATTCAAACATTACATTGTCAAATCGGAGAATTACTTCTTCTGCCATAGTATTTATTTATTCTATCTTTAGGTAATCTGTTGATTATACACCAGTTTTAGCTCTTTTGTCAATGGTAAAAGTCTGCTATAATGACTGCACTGTTGACAATTTGTCTTTATTGAGGTATAGTTGACCATCTTGATATGGTATATTTAAACAAATTATTATATTTACTATGAATTTGGAAACCCTAAAAATAATATTGGCAGATCAACCAAAATTTCGCTTCAAACAGGCTTGGAAGGCTGTTTTTGTTGATTTGATAGGTAATTGGAATGATAATACTACTTTACCAAAGGATTTGCGAGAGGCTTTAAATGAGGAGTGTCCTTTGGAAATTGATGCCGAGATTCTTGGTTCAGAAAAAAGTGAATCAATAAAAGCTTTGATAACACTAGAAGATAAACAAAAAATAGAAACGGTTTTGCTTCGTCACAAAGATGGTCGTAATACTATTTGTTTATCTTCACAAGTAGGTTGTGCATTAGGTTGTTTGTTTTGTGCAACTGGAAAAATGGGTTTTAAGAGAGATTTAACTGTAGATGAAATAATTTCCCAGGTTTTGTTATTTTCTAGATATTTGAAAGAAAAAGGATCTGAGAGAAAAATAACCAATGTTGTCTTTATGGGAATGGGGGAGCCGTTCTTAAATTATGATAATGTGATGGAAGCGATCAAAATTTTGAATGATGAAGAAAGTTTTAATATTGGTGCTAGACATATTTCCGTTTCTACAGCGGGCATTGTAGATGGAATAAATAAGCTTGCTAATGAAAAAATGCAAATTAATTTAGCAATATCTTTACATGCTTCAAATGACAAGCTTAGATCCGAGTTAATGCCAATTGCTAGAAAATATTCAATAGAACAATTGATGGATGCAATAGAAAATTATGTTGAAAAAAGAAACAGGCAGGTAATGTTTGAGTATTTACTCATTGATGGTATTAATGATTCTGAGTATCATGCCAGAGAATTATCTAGATTAATGAAGAATCCTCTATATGTGGTCAATCTAATCCGCTATAACCCAACCGGTGGAAAATTCAAACCTGCTACAGCAACATCTATTAGAAAATTTAAAAATATTTTATTACGTGAAGGTATAAAAGTAACAGAGCGTCATGAGTTTGGCCAAGATATTAAGGCTGCTTGTGGGCAGTTGGCTGGTAGGTCAAAATAGTTTCTCCTCTTGCTTTTGTTAATCAAAAGACCTATACTAGCTTTTGTTATAACTTAGCCAACTTAGATACTTTAAAAACCTAGAAAACTTAGAAAGTTATGTACAAAAAGAAAAAAGTCGCTCTAAAAAAGCATCGTAAGAAAAAGGGGAAGAAGATTGACAATGTCAGATTCAGATAAACTCAGCATCAACGAAATTGGAGGTTTTGGTATTTGGATAAACTGCTTTTTTAAGCGGTTTTGTTTTAAAAATTTAATCCACATTTTATATATAAAAAGCAAGGTTGACATTATTTTTATAATCTGTTATAATATTTTCGGTTATTTTAACTATAGTACAACTTATATTCGGTGGTAGCTCCCTCCTCCGCTCTTACTTCGTGAGCTACGGCAGGCAGGCAGTGGTAACCACTTCGCTATTATATATAGAATATTCTGTGTAATTACAATTTATATTGTTGTTACACCGTACAATCTATATTCGGTGGTAGCTCAGTGGTAGAGCAACTGGCTGTGACTTTAATAGCAGCCCTCAGTCGTAATACTGAGGTGAAAAACAAGGTGAACTGCAGGAACCCTTAATCTCTGTTGTAAAACAGGAAAGGCGATCTGCATCCAAGTCTTGACCCCTAATCCACATCCGGATTAATATTATGGATTTATTGAATTTGTAGTAGGGAGCCAAGAAAGGTTCAGAGACTATCCCTAACGGGAGTAGGATCCTGACTTAGTCGGGATTCGAAGCGCCTTGCACCCGAACGCTCTTGATTTAATCAAGTTTTGGCGAGGGTGAAGATATAGTCCACTCTTTCAGGAAACTGGGAGGTAAGTGTAACCAGTGGGTCGCCGGTTCGAGCCCGGCCCACCGAGCCAAGCTTAAAAAAGCCCTTAAATTAGCTAAAACTAGCTAATTTTTTGGTTCTAACTTTGAAGATAGGGGTGGGATGAGTTAGAACTAGAACATTTTTTGCTTATATTGAAAGTCGAAATGTGATATACTAATCATATATTTAAGTTTAATTAATATAATATAACTATATGGACAAAAAAATAAATGTTTTGACAATGAGTTTTTCAGGAGCCATTGTCGCAGGTTTGTTAATGCTTTTGCTTGGTATTTTTGGTAATATTGGAATATACATGGGAGCAGTCGAGATGATGACACAGTGGCACATGTTTTTCTCTTTAAGCTTTTTTGGAATAGTAGCAGGGATTATAGAAGCCGGTATAATTAGCTTTGTTGTATTATATTTATTTGGCTGGACATATAATAAGTTGTTAAAATAATTTTATGAAAATGGAACAAGATCACAGTGGTATGTCAAAACATGACAGCCACGATATGTCTTCTCATAAACAAAAAAATATTAAACAAGGTCATTCTAACCACCATGGACACATGGTGGCTGATTTTAAAAAGAGATTTTGGATAAGCATAATTTTTACACTACCAATTTTGATACTTTCTCCAATGATTCAGGAATTTCTGGGTATTAAAGAAATAATATCATTTAAGGGAGAGATATACGTTTTATTCTTGCTTTCAACAATTGTATTTTTTTATGGAGGTTGGCCTTTTTTGAAAGGATTTGTTAGTGAAGTGAAGAAAAAAAATCCAGGCATGATGACATTAATTTCTGTGGCAATAGCAACGGCATATATTTATAGCAGTACCGTTGTATTTGGTCTTGAAGGAAAATTATTTTTTTGGGAACTGGCAACACTAATTGACGTAATGCTTTTAGGTCATTGGATTGAAATGCGTTCTGTCATGGGTGCCAGTAAAGCACTTGAAGAATTAGCCAAGCTAGTTCCAGGTGAAGCTCACATGATAATGCCAGACGGAATGATTCATGATGTGTCAACGGAAAAATTAAAACCAGGTGATAAAGTTTTAATTAAACCAGGTGAAAAAATTCCAGTGGACGGAGAAGTTTATGAGGGTCAAACTTCTGTTAATGAATCAATGCTTACAGGAGAGTCTGTCCCTGTCTCAAAAGAAGAAAAAGATATTGTTATTGGAGGTTCAATAAATGGCGAAGGGTCAATCAAGGTAATTGTACAAAAAATCGGAAAAGATTCATTTCTTTCACAGGTTATTGAGTTGGTAAAAGAAGCTCAGGCATCAAAATCAAAAACGCAAGATTTGGCCAACAGAGCGGCTTTCTGGCTTACCATTATTGGTCTTACTGCTGGTACACTTACTTTGTTTGTCTGGTTTTTATTTACAGAACAAAGTTTTGTTTTTGCTATAGAGAGAATGGTTACAGTAATGGTCATAACATGTCCCCATGCACTTGGATTGGCTGTGCCATTGGTTGTGGCTGTCTCGACCTCTCTGGCGGCGCGTAATGGCTTTTTGATAAGAAATAGATCATCTTTTGAAAGGGCTCGAGATATTCAAGCTGTTATTTTTGACAAAACAGGAACATTGACCAAGGGTGAATTTGGTATTACTAACACAATTGTTTTGGATAGCAAATATGAAGAAAATGAGATACTTAAATTAGCCAACTCTATTGAACAAAACTCGGAACATCCAATTGCAAAAGGAGTGAATAATTCAGTCAAAGAAAAATATAGTGTAAAAAATTTCAAAGCTATTCCGGGTAAAGGAGCAGAAGGGGTGATAAACAATGAAACTATCCGAGTAGTGAGTCCTGGATATTTGAAAGAATATGATATAAAAAATGATAATAACAAAATCGAAAAATTACAAAGCCAAGGGAAAACCGTTATCTTTGTCTTGGTTGAAAAAAATCTTATAGGTGCCATAGCACTAGCTGATATCATCCGACCAGAATCAAAAAAGGCAATTGAAATGTTAAAGGAAATGAATATCAAAAGTATCATGCTTACGGGTGACAATGAACAAACCGCCCGTTCCGTTTCAAAAGAATTGGGTATTGATGAATATTTTGCCGAGGTGCTTCCACAAGATAAAGTCAAAAAAGTAAAAGAAGTACAAGCACGAGGAATGGTTGTTGCCATGACGGGAGATGGAGTTAACGATGCCCCAGCATTAGCTCAAGCTGATGTGGGCATTGCGATTGGAGCAGGAACGGACGTGGCTATTGAGACTGCAGATATAATTCTGGTTAAAAGTAATCCAATAGACGCTGTTGCTGTTATAAAATTAGCTCGGGCAACATACAAAAAAATGGTTCAAAATTTGATATGGGCAACCGGATACAATGCATTTGCCATTCCTGTGGCAGCAGGTGTTTTGTTTAACTGGGGAATATTATTGAATCCTGCATTTGGGGCCCTACTCATGTCTCTATCTACGGTAATTGTGGCGGTAAATGCAAGATTTTTGCGAGTTGAAAAACAATAATAAACCTATCTTTAATAAACCAAATTACCCCTTACTATGAGGGGTTTTTAATTTTAGTATTGAAAATAAACGACATTATCCACATGCTTGCATTTATTTTTTCTTATATGTATACTATATTAGATATATCATACAAATTTAATATGAATATAGTTTCATCACAAAAAATAACGTTTATAGCTTCTCTTGTATTGTTGGCTACTTTTGTATTATGCTGTGGAGCTATCTGGCAAGGAATAATGGCCTCTCATAATACACACGAAGACACTCAAATAATGTCTTGTGGTGCAAGTGAATTAGGAGCAAGCTCTATACACGATCATAGCGAAATGATCCTTTCGTCTGTGAGTGGCATAAACTCTTCACTGATATTTTTTGTATTGGCAATTGTCAGTGTACTATCACTATACATAATAATATTCAGAGCCTCTTTTGATACATATTACTACTACATACGTGACAGATATGGTAGTTTTGTAGTATTTGATAACATTGTTTATCTCTTCAAAAGTGGTATCTTACACTCTCGAGCTTTCTAATCAGACATCCCAAAAAACTTTGCTGATTTTTTGTCGCAGAGTTTTTTGTTGACTAAACCCATCTCTCACTTTTTCGGACTGTACATCCGAACTACAGAGGTGATGTATGTAATTCACTAAATAAGGTATGGACAAATGATTTAAATAATGTATATACTAACAATATAATAACAAGCTTATGAAATATGGAAACACAAAACAATTAAACACCTTATTCAAAGACGCGTTACTTCGTACCAAAGAAATACTCAAAAAAGAAGGATTTGGAATCTTGACGGAGATAGATGTCAAAAAGACTCTAAAGGAAAAACTTGATGTAGACCATGATAATTATGTTATTTTAGGTGCCTGCAATCCTCCTTTGTCATATGAAGCGTTGCAGATAGAAAAAGAAATAGGATTACTATTACCTTGCAATGTAATTGTATATGAACTGGATAAAAAAGTCTTTGTTTCAGCGACCGTACCGAGCGTGACAATGGGTATGGTAGAAAATGAAAAACTTGCTCATGTAGCTCAGATTGTGGAAGAAATGTTGATACGTGTCATAGATGAAATATAGAGCTTTATTTTTAACACAACTCATATGCATTATTTTGATGGAACATTTTTTGGTGGGTTTGGTTATATATTCATGATTCTATTTTGGGGTCTTATAATAATGGGAGTTGTATTTCTTATCAAATCGGTAACTTCCAATCAAGATGAAAATAAACCAGAAAAAACTCCTTTGGATATATTAAAAGAGAGATATGCAAAAGGAGAGAGTGAACAAAAAGAATTTGAGGAAAAAAAGAAGGATTTACTTTAAATTAGCCTTTTCATTTTCTATCTCAGTTCGAACATAGTCCGTCCCACCGAGCCAAGAAAAATTTCGCTAAAACTAGCGGAATTTTTTGTATACCCTGATAGTAGGATCGAACCGAGAAAATGTTATAAAAAGTGAAACCCACGTCCTCCAGGTGTGGGTTGTTTCTCCTATTCTATTGTTGTCAGCTCTGTTTCACGAGCAGGATGCGGTACACCCTGTCGTCATCGAGCAGTCTTCTGATCTCCGTCTCGTGGGCACGGATGCGCTCAACCCAGTGACGGGTTGTGAACGCGTAGTCTTCATGTCCTTCTTCGACCTCGACGACCTCGAACCCCGCTTTGCTTGCCATCCGTCGGATCTCGTCGAGCGTGCTCAATTCATGCGTGAACACGAACTGGTTGAGGAAGCGGGTGCGATCACCTGCGGTGCGCGCTGGATTGCGTATGATGCACTGCAAGTACACGCGTCCGTCGACGTTCATCCTGTCTGCGAGCCAGGCGAAGAATTCAGGATGTCGTGTGATAGGGACGTGCTCGAGCATGCCGACCACGGTGGCAACGTCGTATGGTTCATCAGGGACATGCCCCTCAAAACCTGTGATAAAGAACTCAGTTGAAGACGACAAGTCGATGTACAAGATGACCACATAGGTAACACTTTTGAAAAGTCTAGTGGGGTTTCGTAATTAAGAGTTTCATGAGGTCTATGGAAGTTGTATTCAATTAACCACTCGGTAAGATCTTTGTTAAATATATCAGGATTAGTATTA
>JBDRSF010000075.1:0-5234 GCA_043825135.1 Candidatus Magasanikiibacteriota bacterium | reverse complement strand
ATAATATTAGTATTATAAAAATATACAGATAGTGACGAGTGACGAAGAATTTTTAGAATGATAGATGTGAATAATTATATCAGACAAATGTAAACCTAAATTTTTACTCTCCGAAAGATTCCTCGTCGCTCTTCGCTACGCTCGGACTCGCTCGGGATAAATTAAAAAAATGTTTAAAAAGAAAGAACAATCAAAATTAGAACGCTATGAAGACGTGACTGGTGAGTTTACTTCTGGCGAACTTAAATGGGGTGAGTGGTATATACGTCACAAAATTTTGTTGCGTAAAATTTTTATTGGGTTTCTTGCTACTTGGTGTATTGTAACTGTAGGCTATGGTTTGGGTTATTTTACCTATTATTATTCCTATGGTTATTTTCAAGATCAAGAAATGTATACCCAACAACTAATAGAATTAAGCAATTTAAAAAATACTCGGGAGTTAGCACAGGCCAAAGATTTGCAGATTGGTAATATTGAGGTTTTTAATAGTATTAGTGATAAGTTGTATGATTTTTCGGCTCGGGTCTATAATCCAAATGAAAGGTGGGCAGCTGTTGTAACTTATAAATTTATTTTTTCTGGTGGTGAAAGCGATTTAGCCCAAACAGTTTTACTTCCTGGCAGTCAAAGGCCAATTGTCTATTTTGGATTTGAAAGTAATAGATATCCTGCTAATGCAAAATTAATGCTGGTCAGTGTTGATTGGAAAAAAATAAACCCTCATGCTATTGAAGATGTGGCTGGTTTTATTGCTGAAAGAACTGATTTTCCAATAGAAAATTTTCAATTTACTAGGGCTAGTAAATCTCAGGGAATACCTAATCATATAATTGAATTTGATATTTATAATAATTCAGTATACAATTATTGGGATCCTGGGTTTTATGTTGAGCTGATAAAGGGTAACAAAACCGTAGGAATTATTTATTTTGTGGCTAGTGAGTTTAGATCTAGGGAAATTAGACATATTGACTTGCGTTCGTACATAAGTAATTTAGAAGTTTCCAATGTAAAGGTGTGGTCAGCGCTTAATGTTTTTGATAATGCTGAGTATATGAAGTCTTCCTAATCTACAGATTTTTAATTTTCTTGAATAGGTAGACGAGGTAAAAATTAGTAGATTAGGAAATTTTTATGAGGGTTTTAGCAAATCTTTTTTCAACTTTACGTAATTTTGATTGGCTGATTCTAGTTCTAGTTTTGGTTTTGGTGTCAATTGGTCTAGCTTCAATTTATAGTATTGATTTATCGCGAGGAGAAGAATCAAATTTTTTTCAACTCAATTTTTAGCTACAGTTCTGGGGTTAGGACTGTTTTTTATTGCTGGCTTGTTTCATATTGCTTTTTATCGCTCTTTGGCCAAGCCAATATATCTAATCTCACTAATTTTATTAGTTCTAGTTTTATTTTTCGGTTCAACTGTTAGGGGAACCACCGGCTGGTTTAGATTGGCTGGTTTTTCTTTTCAGCCAGCTGAATTTGCCAAGTTTGGACTTATAATTTTTTCTGCTTGGTGGGCATCCAAACAAGCCAGACGATTTGATCGTTGGCAATTTATTTTGACTTCTGGATTTTTTACTTTACTACTAGTCATTTTAATTATTTTTCAACCTGATTTGGGATCAGCTTTGGTTTTACTCGGTATTTGGTTTAGTCTTTTATTTTTTACTGGTACTAAAAAAAGATTTATTTTATTTTTAACTGGTGTTTTTTTATTAACATTTTTAGCTGGTTGGATTTTTTTATTTAAAGATTATCAAAAAGAACGCTTACTTACATTTATAGATCCAGCTCGGGATCCATTAGGAGCAGGTTATAATGTTACCCAGTCAATGATCGCCATTGGTTCAGGTGGTTTTTTGGGGCGTGGCCTTGGTTTTGGTTCTCAAAGTCAATTACATTTTTTGCCAGAAGCACAAACTGATTTTATTTTTTCAGTAATTGCCGAAGAGTTGGGTTTTATTGGTAGTTTTATTGTTTTATCGTTTTATTTTCTATTACTTTGGCGTCTTCTTGTGATAGCTAAAAGGGGTAAGGAAGATTTTTCAGCTTATTTGGTTTTAGGTATAATATCAATGTATTTTATACAAATTGTAATTAATATTGGGGGTGCTACGGGTTTTTTGCCTGTGACCGGTGTAACTTTACCGTTTTTAAGTTATGGTGGCTCATCACTTCTAATCAATTTTTTATTGTTGGGTGTTGTTGAAAGTGCAGTTAAGAATGTTTAGGAGTGATTAGGAATACAAGGTTTGGTATATATTGAACTGTATTATCTCTGAAAGAATACTATTCCCTTGACATTTTATTATTTAAATGCTAAAATATTGTCTACTAATATGAAATCGCAAAAACCATCTGAAAATTCAACTGAAGAGAGTTTGCGGGTAATGAATCAGTGTCCTGTGTGTAAGGGGTCATATCAGCCTGTTAAGAAGAATATATTAAGAAAAAAAGGTGATGCTCATTTGATTCATATCACTTGCCCTCATTGTTCCAACTCAGTTATGGCAGTAGTGTTGGCAACACCAGTGGGTTTAAGTTCAGTGGGAATGGTAACTGATCTGAAAGCTAATGATGTCCTTAGGGTTTATAATCAAGAGGCCATTAGTGAAGATGAATTATTAGGATTTCATCAATTATTGAAGACAAATAGACTATTGCACAACAACATACCCAAGGCAGATTATTCCTCTTGAGCCAAAGGACTCATCAGTCCTCTGGCTGAGGCTGAGGCTAAAGCTAAACGGTATTAAACCGTTCGTCCGCCTCTGGCGGAAATAAAAGTTTTAAATACTTAAAAATTAAATAAAAAATATGACATTTCAATTTGTAGCGAAAAAAAGAGAGGGAAAACCAGAAGTTTTGCGTGCCGAAGGTAAATTACCTGGTGTTCTTTATGGTCCGGAAATAGAACCTATTTCTTTAGAAGTTGACAGGGTGGCTTTTGAAAAAATGTATGACGAGGCTGGTGAGTCTAGTTTGATTGATCTTACTATTGAGGGAAGCAAAGACGAGCCTGCAAAAGTCTTGGTGCAAGAAGTAGTATATGATTCTATTAAGCAAATTCCAGTTCATTTTGACTTTCGTCAGATTAAGATGGGTGTAGAAATGACTGCTACTTTGGCTATTAGTTTTATTGGTGAATCTCAGGCGGTAAAAGAAGGTGGTACCCTAAACACTGCTTTGGATAGTTTGGAAATAAAATGCTTACCAAAAGATTTGATTGGTGAGGTTGAAGTAGATATTAGTGCACTTCAAACTTTTGAAGATTCTATTCATGTTAAAGATATCAAACTACCAGAAGGTATTGTGGTAACTGATAATAAAGACGCTTTGGTTATCAAGGTTACCCCACCTTTGTCTGACGATCAATTAAAAGCTATGGAAGAATCTACTTCAGAAGTATCTGAACCAGTGGTAGAAGGAGAGAAGAAAGACTCTGACTCTGACTCTGATTCTGATGAAGCTGTGTCTGATAAAGATGATGACAAGAAAAAAGAGGATAAAAAGTAACTAGTAACTAGTAACCAGTAATTAGTAAACCCCGATTAATTTCGGGGTTTTTGAATATTATGTGGTTTTATTGCCATATTGCCATATTGTCATATTGTTATGCTACACATATAAGTAAGTATTATTTTAGTTTCAAATTTTAATCCGCCTAAGGCGGACGGGTTGCCTCGAAAATTACCAACAACAATATAACAGTATAGCCATATAACAATATATTTAGATCTTAACAAAAATTATAATATAGTGTAGAATGTGGTTATATGAAAAAGAAAAAAATAAAATTACGTAAAATCCTCCCACTGGGTCTGATCATGTGGTGGATAAAAATCAAAAAAAAATCAAAAAAATATTTTCCAGATGAAGTGGAAATTATTTATATTTTAACTGGCATTATCTTTATTACTGCTTTGGGTTTGATATTATGGTTTGGTTATACTTATTTTTTAAATAAAAGATTTGCTAGTATGTCTATTTTGGGATTTGGCTCAGATTTGATTACTAAAGATGGAGTTGTTGAAGATTGTGAACTTAGAAGATTGTTAGATGGTGTATGTGTTGAATCAAAAGAAGAAGTTAATCCGAGACTGATTGCGGTAATGATTGAAAATCATACTGATGCCCGGCCACAGTCAGGTCTTGTTGATGCTAGTATTGTTTATGAGGCACCAGTGGAAGCTAATTATACTAGATTTTTGGCAATTTATCCGGCAGATATTGAAGTGGAAAAAGCCGGGCCAGTTAGATCAGCCCGGCCTTACTATTTAGATTGGGTTTCTGAATATGGTGATCCAATGTATATGCATGTCGGTGGATCAAATGAAGCGCTATCTCTAATAAAGCAGTATGATATTTTTGATATTAATGAAATGACTAAAGGCTGGTATTTTTGGCGTAGTGAAGATCGGTACGCACCTCATAATACTTATACGTCGAGTGAATTTTGGGATAAAGTTTTAACTGACTACGATAGCCGACAGCCGATAGCGGAAAGCCAAGCAGGGTGGTGGACTTTTGTGACTTCATCACCTGATCACTTTATCACTACATCACCTACGAATACAGAAAATTTGGTTGATGAAATAACCGTTTCTTTTCTTCCACCAGTTTATGAGGCGAGGTGGGAGTTTAATTCTTCAACTGGAAAATATGATAGATTTCAGATGGAAGGAACTCATCGGGATCAAGACGGGCGAAAAATAAAAGCTGATACAATTATTGTTCAGCATGTTAGTTCACAAGTTTTGGATGAAGTTGGTAGAATTGCTATTGATACCATTGGCGAAGGAGACGTAGAAGTTTTTTATGACGGATTAGTTTTTATTGGTACTTGGAAAAAAGAAGACAGGACTTCACGAACGAGATTTTATTCCGCCCGAGGCGGATCCGCCTCGGGCGGAAATGAGGTTGGAGAAGAAATAAAATTAAAACCAGGCAAGATTTGGATTGAGGTGGTGAATGGGAGAGGGAGTGTAGAATATTCTACCCAGCTTTAGCTGGGGTCTGGCGACTTTAGTCGCTGTTTATACTGGAACTAAAGTCCCGACACCTCGGCTGAAGCCGAGTAGAAAAAATTTTTTAAATCAAATATATTCCTCGGGGTTTTACCCCGGGGTAATCCACGTTTACACTAGGAGTGACCCACGACCAAAGGAGTGGGTCAATTAGAAGCAACGTTGCTCCTCCCTAACGCACTCCTTTGGTCGTGCGTCATTCCT
>JBDRSF010000074.1:0-37524 GCA_043825135.1 Candidatus Magasanikiibacteriota bacterium | reverse complement strand
TTAATTTTATTTTTTTAAATAATTTATTTTTAGGAAAGATCCCTCGTCGTCCATTTTCGCTCACGCTCAATGGTCTCGCTCGGGATTAACGAAAGCTACTCCAACGCAGCCGCCCCACCAGCAATCTCAGCAATTTCTTGTGTGATAGAGGCTTGACGGGCTTTGTTAAATGTTAAATTTAATTCTTTTATCATGTCTTCGGCAGCGTCACTAGCATTTCTCATGGCCATCATACGAGCACTGTGTTCACTGGCACTACTTTCAAGTACTGCTTGGTAAATTTGTGTTTCAACAAGTCGTGGTAAAATAGTTTTCAAAACTTCAGACTTGCTTGGTTCGAATAAGTAGTCTGCTACTTTCGTTTCTGCTTCAACTTTTTCATTTTCTTCATTTTTGCCTAATTCATAAAGCATTTTTTCTAAATCAACTTCTGAAATTGGTAAAACTTGTCTTAACTTTGCAACCTGTGCAATAGCAGATTTGAAATCAGTATAAGCAACTACTACTTTATCATAATTACCTCTTACATATTCATCAATAATCATTTGTGAAATAGGCATTACAGCATCCAGCTTTGGTGTATCGGAAAATTCACTGTATGAAGCAATTAGATTGTAATTATTTTTCTTAGCAAAATCAGCGCCTTTTTTTCCAATTCCTATCACGTCAATGGCAATTTCTTCCGATGGCACAATTTCTTTCTTACCAGATCGTTGACGACTAATGTTTTTCGGATCTTTTAGTTGAGCAGAAGTTTTTCTAATAATGTTTGAATTAAAACTGCCACATAATCCCCTATTAGAAGTAATTAAAACAACTAAAAGTTTTTTTACTGGGCGGACATCAAGCAAGGGTAGTTTTTCTTTTTGAGTTTTTGATAAATTTACCAGCAAATCCCAAGCCATCGTAGCATAAGTACGAGTATTCACTGCTGCCTCTGTTGCTTTTCTCATCTTGGCAGCGGCAACCATTTCCATAGCTTTGGTAATCTTTTTTGTATTACCAACGGATTTGATTCTAGATTTTATTGCTTTTGTGTTTACGCCCATATGGTTTGGTTAATCCCGAGTGAGGAAAGATTTTCTGAAAGAAAAATCTTGACGACGAGGGATCTTTTGAAAAATATTTTTATTTTAGTACCTGGGATTTTTAGAAACCATTAAATGTTGGCTCCGAAAGATCCCTCACTCACTCCTGCCTGCAGGCAGGTCGTGTTGTTTCGGGATTAACGAGAAAATTCCTCACAAGCACCCTTCAACTCTGCTTCTACCTTCTCATCCCATCCCCCTCCTGCTAATTTATCAAGCAAGGTTCGTTTTGATTTGTTCATGAATTCAATTAGTTTCTTTTCAGTTTCTGATACATTTTTTACTTCCACATCATCAAATACACCATTGTTTACTGCATAAATCACCGCAACTTGATTTTCTACTGCCATAGGTGAATATTGAGGTTGTTTCATGATTTCGGTAATTCTGTAACCACGTTCAATTTGTTTTCTAGTATCTTCATCTAGATCACTGGCAAACTGAGCAAAGGCTTCTAATTCTCTAAACTGAGCCATATCTAATTTAGTTTTACCAGCCACTTTTTTCATTGGTTTAATCTGAGCAGCTCCACCCACACGTGATACTGACAAACCGATACCAATAGCAGGGCGAATACCCTTGTAAAATAAATCAGTTTCTAAGAAAATCTGACCATCAGTAATAGAAATTACATTAGTTGGAATATATGCAGTCAAATCTCCTGCTTGAGTCTCAATAATTGGAAGTGCGGTAATAGAACCACCACCAGCTTCTTCACTAAGTTTACAAGCGCGTTCAAGAAGACGTGAATGAAGATAAAACACATCACCAGGATAAGCTTCACGGCCTGGTGGACGACGAAGTAATAGTGAAATTTCACGATAAGCCCAAGCTTGTTTGGTCAAATCATCGTAAACTACTAATACATCTTCGCCTTTGTCAGCAAAATATTCTGCAATAGCTACACCAGCATATGGAGCAATAAATGACATAGAAGCTGGATTAGATGCGCCGGCCACAACCACTGTGGTATATTCCATAGCACCATTCTCTTCTAGTTTTGCTACAATACGAGCCACTTTACTTTCTTTTTGACCAACAGCTACATATATACACTTCATGTTTTGGCCTTTTTGATTGATGATAGTATCAATTGCAATGGCAGTCTTACCAGTTTGTCTATCACCAATAATCAACTCACGTTGACCACGACCAATAGGAATCATAGCGTCAATTGATTTAATACCTGTCTGAACTGGTTCGTGAACTGGATGACGTTGCATTACACCAGGAGCAATTTTTTCTACTGGATAAAATTCTTTTGTCTTAATTTCGCCTTTGCCATCAATTTCTTGACCTAAAGCATTCACAACCCGACCAACCATTTGTTCACCAACTGGAACTGACAAAATACGACCAGTACGTTTCACTGTATCGCCCTCTTTGATAGTAGCACATTCACCCAAGATCATGGCACCAACAGTCTCTTCTTCAAGATTCAAAGCCACACCCATAATTCCACCTGGGAATTCAAGCATCTCTTGAGCCTGACATTTATTAAGACCACTCATACGAGCAATACCATCACCAACTTCGATAACAGTACCAATTTCTTCCACTTCAACTGACTTTTCAAAATCAGCAATATGCTTTTTTAGTTGTTCAACAATTTGATTTGACATAGATATTATTATTTTAAGTAAATATGATTATATCATCTATCATCTATCACTTATCATTTGTTATATGATACATGATATATGATAAATGATACTTATTTAGTTAGATTTAATTTTAATACACTCAACTGTGTCTTCAAACTTCCATCTAAAATTTTGTCTTCTGTTTTAATAGTTACTCCCCCCAACAAATCAGCATCTACTGTTTCTATTGCTTCAACTTTTTTACCGAAAGCATTTTTAATATTTTCCAAAGTTGTGCTGTCTAATTTTCTAGCTGACTTTATACCAATCTCTACTATTCCTTCTTTCTTCTTAGCTATCTTTTCAAATTCAACAATAATATTTCCAACTTGTTTAAGTTTTTGTTTTCTTGCAAGCAGATCAACAAATCTTTGCAATGCACCATCAAGCTCAGCACCAGATAATTTCTCTGTTGCTTCAAAAAGTGCTAAGGCGATTTGTTTGTTGGTTAATTTCATAATATAGGGTAATCCCGAGCGAGCCCCTCAAGGGGCGACGAGGGATCTTTCGGAGAGTAATTATTTTGGCTTACGTACGTTTTATGTAGTCCACTATTTTTGCCCTTCGAAAGATCTCTCACTCACTCCGTGTAGTTTCGAGATAAACTAAGACTTTAGCTTACCTAAAACTCCATCGATTAATTTTTTATCTTTGTTCTCATCAAGTTTCTCTTCTAAAATCTTTTCTACAGCAGCCACTACCAAATTTGCAGTCTCTTCTTTGAGTTCTGCCATCATTTCCTCTTTTTCAATTTTTATATTACGTTTAGCCTGATCTACCACTAATTCAATTTCTTTTTGGGCTTTTTCTTTCATCCTATTTGTTAAATCCGTACCGTCCTCTTGAACTTTTGCCATAACTTTACTGGCCTCTGACTTTGCCTCATCAATTCTTTCTTGATATTTTTGTTCAGACATTTGTAAATCAGCATCTACTTCTTTGGCTTTATCAAGACTTTCATCAATAAGCTTTTTGCGTTCCTCTAATTTTGATGTAAGTGGTTTTAAAATTAAAAACCAAACAATTGCAGCTACAATCGCAAAATTCAAAAGCTGAAAAGCAAAGAGTTGACCATTGAGACCTAAAGATGCGGCGACGCTTTGATCAGCATTGGTATTGCTATGGCTATCGGCTACCACTTCTTCGTGTGTATTTTGAATATTTTCTTCTGACATAGTTATGTAATTGGTAATTAGTAATTAGTAAATATGTTACATTCTAAGAAAATACTTCCTATACTTGTATCATAATTACCATTTACTAGTTACTATTTACTAATTTTAAACAACCTCATTCTGCCGGACTAAAATTAATCCGGCAAGTGAAATTATTTATTTCAATGTAAACACCACTACCAATGCATAAATAGCAATAGCTTCGGCAAAAGCAGCGCCTAACAACATAGGTACGAACAATTTACCAGCTGATTCTGGATTGCGTCCAATTGCTTCCATAGCTTTGGCAACAAGTTTGCCAATAGCTAGAGCTGGGGCAATAGAACCAACACCCATGGTGAAGGCTTTTGCTAGTACTACTACAGATTCGTGTTCTAGACCTTGGAACATAATGTTCTCCTGATGATATAATAGCCGACGACTGGAGAGGGTTTTTAAAGTCGTGGATAATATCATTTTAATGAATAAGGAGTAAGGAATAAGGAGTAACTTATTCCTTTTTCCTTATTCCTTAGATTTAGTGTTCTTCTGCTCCGTGCGGTTCACTAGTGGCAACAGTTAGATATACAATTGTAAGCATAGCAAATACAGAGGCTTGAATCATTCCAACTAATAATTCTAATAACATAAATGGTGTTGGGACAAGTACGACTACCAAAGCAGAAATTACTGAAATCAAAACTTCACCAGCTAAAATATTTCCAAACAAACGAAGGGAAAGTGAAACGACTTTGGCAATTTCTGATACAATTTCAATCAGACCAACTACAAATTCAATCAAAGCAGTAAAAACAGAAATCATACCAGTTCCAATTCCGTCTTTGAATTTTTTAAAACTTTTTATTATATTGGCAATTTGAATAAATTTTCCTATATGACTAAAAACACCAATAGCAACAAAAGCATAGAGATGTGAACTAATTACTGCAACCAAAGCCATGGCAACAGTTAGATTTAAATCAGTATTAGCAGGGCGTAATAACATATTATGTCCAAATGTAATACTGCCAGTACCTGGTAAGAGCCCAAGCCAATTTGATAATAACACAAAAAAGAAAATAGAACCAACTACTGGTAAAAATTTAATTGTCTTTTTTCTACTTCCAGTTACTTGATCAAAATATCCTAATAATAATTCTAAAAAGAATTCGCAAGTATTTTGAAGTTTACCAGGACGAAGACGAGTACTTCTTTTTACAAAATATCCTAAAATTAAAAAAATGACTATTGCAATCCAAGCATTAATCATTGTATTAGTGATATTAAAATTTCCAATTTGGAATAAAACTTCTGGTGCAAGTGGTGGAATGTGAATCTCTGCTGACATATGTAAGTGCTATCTAATATTTTAGATTCGGATATACGGATACCCACAGGGCATTCCTCTTCGGGAATAATTCAGATTAACGGATAGAATAAGATGTTATCCGTAAATTTGGATTATCTGGAAATCTGAATATTAATTATCTAAATCATTATATTCTTTACCATATTTCTTTGCTTTCTTGTATAGCATTTTTCCAGAAACTAGAGCAGCTAAAATGAAAGCAATAACAGTAAAAAGTGGTGTTTTTTCATATTTTCCATCTAGCCACTGACCTATTAATACAAATAATATTACAGGAACAGCAATAGATGCTCCAAAGTCACCCGCTATTCGCAAACCCATTAGCATATACTTTCTATCTTTTGGATCTGTGGGTAAAAGTGACATATTTTTGATGGAATAAGTCTTTTAATGAAGCGACCATATTTTACTATATTTTAGAATATAAGTCAACAGTGTTTTTAGGTTTTCTTGTGAATAAGTTTAAATCTGATAAAAAACTTGATTTTTTAGTTGATTTTGTGTATATTTATATAAGCTTTAGGAGGAAGGCTATCGTGGCTAAGAAGATATTTTGTGTCGCTTTCGTCACTATTGGAACTCCAATCACTTACGGAGCTATAATAGTGGCTTATCTCGGATTACGGTCTGGATTTTTTTAGATGATTGACTGATAACCAATCTCAAGAAGGGGGTGTGGAGATGTTCAGGAAGCTTCGGACGATAAGCATGTTCGTCACCATTGGTGCACCTGCTGTCTTTATGGGTCTTGGACTTCACCTGACCGGATTGGCTTTCGAAGCCGGTTTATCCTTCAAAAGGCAATTGGGTGACGTTCTAGTGTCTACCGACTGTCTCCTCCGTCGACTGGTAGAGCAAAGGTTTGCTAACATGCACGACAGGGAGCAGTCACCACGATGAAGGAGAACACAGAGCCTGGGATGCGAAAGCAAACCGGGCTCTAGGGAAACCTAACTTATTCTACCAAATTTCAATTTGGGTCAAGCGACTTTAGTCGCTGAACTAATAAGGGACTAAAGTCCCCCAACCTCGGCTAAAGCCGAGTAGAATATCTAAATGTTTTGACCTTAGAAGGTCTATTTTATTTTTGAAAATAATTTTTTAGCGTTTTCAACTGTGATTTTTAGAATTTCATCAATAGAAACACCTTTTATCTCTGCAATTTTCTTCGCTACTTCTTCTACCATCCATGGTTCACAACGTTGCCCCCGATAAGCTTGAGGTGCTAGATAAGGTGCGTCAGTTTCTATTAACATTCTGTCCAGTGGACAGTTTTTTATTACTTCAATTAGTTCTTCTTGAGGTTTTGGATCAGTTTTTTTGGCTGGAAAGGTCACAATACCAGTAAAACCAAGATAGAGTCCTAAATCAAGGAATTTTTTGGCGTTTTGCCAGTTTGAGGAGTAACAATGGACAACACCTACAATTCCCCCCTGGGAAGGGGGGATAAAGGGGGGTATTGGCTCTCTATCAGACGAACACCCCCTCTGACCTGCCTGCCGGCAGGCAGGCTCCCCCCTTTCTAGGGGGAGAGCTTCCAGTATTTTGGCAACTTCCTCATAAGCAGATATTTCAACTTCTGCATTGCCATTGCGGATATGTATGACGAGTGGTAAGTTTTGTTTTATTGCAAAATCATATTGCTTTATAAAAATTTCTTTTTGTTTTGTTAATACCTCTTCTACTATTTTGTCTTTTGGTAAATGAAATAAATCTATACCACACTCCCCTACCGCGATTACTTTTTCTGACTTTGCCAGCCCACCATAATATTCTTCATCAAAATCCTCTTCGCGTGAAACAAAACTAGATTCTTCTTCATCTATATGTGTTGGAAAAAGATGAATCGGATGTAAGCCAATGGTCGCATAAATATTATCATACTTCTCAGCAAACTCTACCGCCTTTTGACTTGTCTCTTTTTGCGTACCAACAGTATTAAAAACCACATCTTTCTCAACACAACGCTGGATTACTTCATGGTAATCATCTTTATAGGTATTGAATTGAATGTGGCAGTGGGTGTCTATTAACATATTTTTTCAATTAATCCCGAGACTACACAGAGTGAGCGAGGGATCTTTCGAAGGGTAGATTATTGAATTAAAATTAATTTATTGTATGTAAACCTACTCCCTGTCGGTCGTAGGTCAATCCTGTTTTTCTCTTGACTTTCTCTAAAATTAACCCTATTATACTATAATAGAGAAAGTAATCAACTGTGGGCAAACAAAACAAAGGAAGGTTCAAAATGAAGCTGATCAAAATTGGTGTGGTAGAAACTAGTGCCAAAGGTATCGAAGTTTTGATTCTATTGGATCTGGAAGGTAACCAGGAAAGAATCATAAATACTCCTGCGGGAGAAAAAAGGCTCACTAGCCAACGAATTCAGTTACGTTTGATAGGGAGAAGTTTTGGTTCCAATCAAGAGAAGCCAACGTTTAGTATGGATAGTGTTTGTACACAAATCTCTACTACATGTGGTCGAGGTATAATTCGTCGCCGTCTTCTAAATCCCAAAAAAGAGGAGGTAGAAAAAGGGGTTTACAAGATAGTGACATTTATTCCCAAGGGCGCTATAGAGGAGTTTGGGTTTACCAATTGGCGAGTTATTCCATCTCCAGAAAAAATAAAAAAAGACGACTAGGAGAAGTCGTCTAATGTTCATTGTTGGAGGAGGCCCTGCATTCGTGTAGGGCTCTTCGTTTTTTTTAATTTATCTCGAAAATACACGAAACCTCTTTAGAGATGGAGTGATTGAGACATCTTTCGAAGAGTAAATACTTTGAACTACATATTTACGTAGTATTCCACTATACTTATCCTACAAAAAATCTCTCATTCACTCCGTGTAATTTCGAGATAAACTTTACCTACAAAACCAGATTTTCAATATAATCAACTGAATCTTCCAACATCTTTAGTGCATCTGGCAAAAGTGGAATTAAAATTCCAGCAGTATTTACTAAAAATGGTACTATTAATGAACCAGCCATATAACCCATAAAATGTTCTGACAAGGGTACTTTATCAATGAAGTAAAAAATTAATCCAAGTGTCAAAATTCCCTCAAACAATCCTAGTAGCATCCCCAAAAATCTGTTTATTCCTTTTATAAATGGTAATTTTGTTACAATATTAGTAGTTTTTTCAAAAATCCAAAAGCCAAATCCTACTAATCTATTTATTACAAAGAAAGCGATAATAAACATTATAACTTTGGGGAAATTACCCTCCCAACCAGTTACATTTGCCAGCCAATCCCCCATTGGTTCATACCAGCGACTAGCGAGATAGGCGCCAACAACTGTACCGAGAAGTGAACCTAAGGTGTGGATAAGTCCAAACCAGAAACCGAACATGGCAAAGCCGGAGATAATGATAAGAAGTATAACATCAAATAAGCCCATATGGTTTATTTTTAAGTTTTAGTGTATTGAAAAAAGTTTTGTAAATTTCTAATTCACCTAATTGTTTAATTTCTAATAAAAAATCAAATGTCTAAATCCAAATTTCAAATAATTTGACATTTTGTATGTTAGAAATCTGAAAAAAACGGTGATATGTGTCATTGCGAGGAGGAGTTCGCACGACGACGAAGCAATCCCATTCGTTTTTGGCTTAAAGACTGGGATTGCCACGTGTCTTCCGCTGCGCTCCAGCACTCGCAATGACACGTATTCCACCGTTATTGCTAGTCTAGAGCTTTAGAAATTAGTAATTAGATATTTTTTATCCTAGTCTTGGAAATAGCACTTCCTCAGCTTTATTAATTATACCATTTTCTGGAAGTTTTCCCCAATCATGACTCAAATCCTTTGTGCATAACTGTTCTAAAATCTTTTCAGCTGATTCTGGGATGATTGGAAGAAGTGCTACGGCAATATGACGTAAGCCTTCAGCTAGTTGATAGAGTAATTCTGAAATATCTTCACCAGCTTTTGCTTTTGCCCATGGTTTTTCATTTGAAATTAAAGTATCTAATTCCTTTACAAATTCATTTATAAACTTTACACACTCTTCAAAATTATATTTGTTTAATGCTTCGTCATATCTCTTCCAAAAATCTGTTATCTGGTATTTGTTATTTGCTAACTGTGGAATCTTTGATTCCGAATATTTTTTAAGCATCGTCAAAATTCTTGAAGTCAAATTTCCTACCCCATTCACAAGATGAGCTGTATAAAATTCTTCAAATCTTTCAATACTAAAGTCGCCATCATCATAAGATGGGACTGCGCCTAATAGATAATAACGTAGTGCATCTGTGCCGTACTCGTCTGCAATTTCAAATGGGTCTACCACATTACCCAGAGATTTGCTCATCTTTTGTCCTTCTGAAGTAATAAAATCGTGGATAAAGACCTGTTTAGATGTAGGTAATCCGGCTGAAAGCAACATCGCTTGCCACATAGCAGTTTGTTGGCGTAGATTATCTTTTCCAGCGACTTGAATTCCAGGCCAAAATCGACAATAGTCGCAACTATTGTCGTTCCGAGCCGAGCCTCCGCCCAAGGCGGATCCGCCTTGGGCGGAGAAGGACATCTTACAATCACAAGGCCAGCCGAGGGTAGATATATAATTTACTAAAGCATCAAACCAGACATACATAACATGATCTGGATCATTTGGTACGGGAACTCCCCAAGGCATTTTTTCTTTGATACGTGAAATACTAAAATCCTGTAAACCTCGTTCCACAAATTTTGTGATTTCATTAAATCTGTGTTGCGGTACAACAAAATCAGGATTATCTTTGTACATTTTCAAAAGTGGTTTTTGAAATTTGGAAAACTTGAAAAAATAATTTTCTTCATCAATAATTTCCAAATCCAAATTAGGATGGACTGGGCATTTATCATCAACAAGTTCTGAATCGGTTTTTTCCAACTCACAACCAACACAGTATTTTACTTGATAATTTTTTTTATAAATATCACCATTTTCTAGACACATTTTCCAAAATTTCTGGGCAGATTCTTCATGGTGTTTGTCAGTTGTGCGGATAAAACTTGTATAAGACAAATTGAGAGCTTGTTTTAGATTATCAAACTTCTCCGCCCACTCATCACAATATGCTTGTGGTAAAACACCAAGTTCTTCTGCTTTGCGAAATATTTTCAAACCATGTTCGTCTGTTCCTGTATTAAAAATTACTTCGTCACCTAATAATGTATGGTAACGTGCTAAAACATCCGCCTGAATAATTTCCAAAGCAAAGCCAATGTGCGGTTTGGCATTTACATAAGGAAGTGTTGTTGTTATATAATATTTTTTTTGTGAGTTATCCATAGTTTATTAAGGTTATGGTCTTGACAAATTATTTTTTATTTGATTTTTTATTAATTTTGTGATTTAATATATTTAGCGGTTTTGTCTGTGCTTTCGCCTCAAACGGCTGTTTTGAGGGATAAATACCCTCCTTTGTCCAATACAGCTGGCCAGACGTTGCTGAGTGTAACTGACGGTGGTGAATAATTGTTTATGATGAACCGCAGTTCTTTCCCCTCTCTCCTCGTCGACTGATCTTCTTTTCAACTTGATCCTTCACGTTTTATAAGGGGGCGTTCCTTGGCTTGCCATATCGCCTACCACCTAGACTGAAAAGGTTCAAGTGAAGAGTAGAATCTGGTCGGCCAGGAGAGGGGGGCTATCAGATTTTAATTGATAATTACTACAAACTCCCCTTTTTCCTTTATATCCATCTCCTCCAACTCATTAATATTGCCCCGATAAATTGTTTCAAATTTTTTTGTTAATTCTCGACACACACAGACTTGCCTATTCCCATCTAATACCCCACTCAACTCCTTGAGTGTTTTTTTTATCCTATGACATGATTCATAAAAAGCAACTGTATGTTTTGCATCTACAACTTCCTGAAAAAACTTTCTTCTACCTTTTTTACGTGGTGGGAAACCCAGGAAAAGAAATTTTGATGTGTTGAAACCAGAAATAGATAATGCGGTTGTAATTGCTGATGGACCAGGGATAGGGATTATTACGTCATCCTGAGCCCTTCGACTCACGCTCAGGATGACATTTATTAATTCATTCCCTGGATCACTAATACCTGGCGTACCTGCATCAGTTACTAATGCTAAATTTTTTCCCTCTTCTAATAATTTAGTAATCTCATTTATTTTTTTATCTTTACTGTGTTGGTGATAACTAATTGTTGAAGTTTTTATTTCGTAGTGATTTAGTAATTTCTGTGTTACTCTAGTATCTTCGCACAATACAAAATCAACGCTTTTTAGGGTTTCTAACGCTCGTAGAGTAATGTCACCTAAGTTTCCTATAGGTGTAGCTGTAATGTATAGTTTTCCATTCATAGAAGTATTTTAGCAGAGCTACCAGTAAAAATCAAGAAAAAACCGCAATAAAGCGGTCTTGTTTATTCCTTAATCCTTATTCTTTACTCCTTTTCAATAGCAATAGCTCCAGTCGGACAAGAATCCACTGCCATTTTAACAGTCTCATCTGTATCCCCCTGAGGAATAATAGCCTCAGCTTTGTTTGTATCATCATTCATAGCAAAGCTATTTGGGGCAACAGCTGGGCATGTGCCACAACCGATGCAAAGTTCTTCGTTTATTATGCATTTCATATTTTTCAATTAATCCCGACAGAGGAAAGATTTTCTGAAAGAAAAATCTTGACGACGAGGGATCTTTCTTAGGTATAAATTAACTTAGTGAATCTTTATTTATTTTATCACCTTGTCCTGTTTTTGTAAAAATAATCTTTTATAGCTAATGTTAATGCTTGATCACCCAAAACCGAACAATGAATCTTATTTGGTGGTAATCCACCTAATCTCTTTAAAATATCTTGTGGTGTAATTTTTAAAGCATCTTCAATAGTCATTCCATTATTCTCTAACACCATTTCACTGAGCATGCTTGTAGAAGCAATTGCGCTACCACAACCAAAAGTCTGCCATTTACAATCAGTAATCTTTTTACCTTTTGGATCAACTTTTATCCAAATAACCATCTCATCACCACAAGCCGGACTTCCCACTCTGCCCACACCATCCGCTTCGAAATTATCTTCCTCGCCTTGTGGCATTAGATTTTTGGGATTAAAAAAATGATCCTTGACTATATCGGAATACAGCCAGGTGTTTCCTTGTTTGTCTTTTATTTTTGGTTCTTGATTTGTCATAAGGTCACTGTAATCCCGACAGAGGAAAGATTTTTTCGAAAAAATCTTTCGGACGAGGGATCTTTCGGAGAAAAAGTATTTTGATTTACATCTGTTTAATGTAATACACCATACTTATCCTTCGAAAGATATCTCCCTCCAGAGGCGGGCACAGCATTCACTTCGCCCGCCTAATCGGCGTGGCTTCATGTAGTTTCGAGATTATTGCGACAGATTAACCGGACTAATTTCTCTCAATTTCTCTACAATCCCAGGCAAATACTTTATTACATAATCAATATCTTCCTTGGTATTACATTTTCCCAATGTAAATCGCAGACTACCATGAGCATATTCATAAGGCATACCACAAGTAGTCAATACATGCGATGGATCCAAAGATCCTGATGTACATGCAGACCCAGTAGATGTGACTATTCCATACTCATCTAAATAAAGTAACATTGCTTCGCCTTCAATATCTAAAAAAGTCACGTTAAGATTATTTGGAAGGCGAACAGTTTCATCTTCTAACTGTGGTCCGTTTAGTTTTATTTTATCAATATTTTTTTGTAATTCTTCCCAAAAATATTTTCTAAGTTCTATTAGTCTTTTATTTTCTTCTTCTTTGTTTTCCTGAGCTAGTTCCAGTGCTTTTGCTAAGCCGACTATTCCGGGAACATTTTCTGTACCAGCTCGCAGGCCCATTTCTTGACCACCACCTATGATCATTGGTTCAATATTTACACCTCTTCTCTTGTATAAAACCCCAACACCTTTGGGGCCGTACATTTTACTACCATTAATTGTCATTAAATCTACGTGAAGTTTTTCAACATCTAATTCAAGCACTCCAGCCGCCTGGCAAGCGTCACTATGAAAAAAAGGATAAACATGTTGCTTTCCCTGTGCTGAGCTTGTCGAAGTACGCCATTTTAAAATTTCTCTACCAATATCGGCAATTGGATAAATAGTTCCAATTTCATTGTTTGCATACATTATTGAAATTAAAATTGTATCTTTGCGGATAGCTTTTTTTAATTCTTTCAAATCAATTTGACCTTGTTCATTTACATTTAAATAAGTTATTTCAAATCCCTGCTTTGTTAATTTTTCCAAGGGGTGTAAGACCGCGTGATGTTCAGTTTTTACTGAAATAATATGCTTGCCTTTTTCTTGGTGTTTGTGAACAGTGCCGAAGATGGCAAGATTGTCTGATTCAGTACCCCCACCAGTAAATATAATAGTATCTTGCAAGGTGTGTAAAATCTCAGCGACTTTACGACGAGCATCATTTATTGCACCATTTACCTCACGACCAATATTATAAATTCCAGAAGGATTAGCAAATTTTTCTGTATAATAAGGATCCATCACCGCTTTTACTTGCGGATCAACGTAAGTAGTCGCAGCGTGATCTAAGTATACTAATTTTTTATTTTCTGGTTTGTTTGGAAACATAATTTTCAGTTAATCCCGAACGAATTCATCAAGCGTGAGCGTAGATGAATGAGGAGGGATCTTTCGGAGGATAAATATAATGGAATACATCAGACAAATGTAAATCAAAGTACTTACTCTCCGAAAGATCCTTCGTTGCACTCAGGATGACAATTAAACAAAGTCAGCTAACCTCGTCTTCTCCAAATAATCAACCAAATGACTATTTATTTTTTTAAATACCTTTCTTGATTCACAAGTCTTCTCACGCTTACAACCACAATGCCCTCGCAGACAATTAATAATTGCATAACCGCCTTCTAATGCTTCAATAATTTCTTTTAAACTAATTTTCAAGGGATTTTTCTTTAATAAGTAACCACCTTGCGCACCCTTGGTTGCTTCAATAATATCAGCATCTTTTAATTTTTTAGCAATTCTTTGTAAAAATAAAAACGATATTCCAGTGTCTTTGGAAAAATTTCGCAAACTTAATAATTCTTTGTTATCCAGTTTGGCTAGAGTAATTACTAACTGCAAGCCATAATCAACTTCTTTGGTAAATTGGAGCATAGGGTACAATTAATCCCGAAACAACACGCAGTGAGTGAGGGATCTTTCGGAGACTCAATACTTTGGACTACATATTTATACTGTAGTTCGCTATACTCATCCTTCGAAAGATCTCTCCCTCCAGAGGCGGGCACAGCATTCACTTCGCCCGCCTAATCGGCGTGGCTACGTGTAATTTCGAGATAGATTAATATAATACTTGTATAGTATGATATAACAAAAGATAATTTTTGTCAAATTTAAAATCAGCTCAAAGCTGATTTTATTGTGTCATGTTATGTGTGTCGTGGTTCGTGCTAAAACGGTAGCATCAAATTAATGTTTCCCCCAACCTGTCCATTAGCACCAAGAATTTCTTTGGGCGGTTCAAAATTAACACCGATCGGCTGAAGTTCACCAGTTAGTGTCTGAATATATAACATTCTATTTTTTCTGCCATACTCGTAAACTTCTTTGGTCACTTTTACGTCTTGTTCACAATATCTTTTTACATCTTCTTTTCTCCCTTCTTCCCACCACTTCATAGCTTCCAAACCGTCAGCACTTTTGGCAGTATTTTCCAAAGTTGCTTTAGCAACATCATCTAGTTTGTAACGCTTGCCATTAGTGTCTTTTATAACTTTTAACAAATCTAAATGAGGAAAAGACAATAAATCACCAGCATAGTATTTATTTAAAATTGGCATATCAAAATGCTCGCTATTATAACCAATGGTGCGTTCAGCTTTTTCTAAAATTGGCCAGAGATCTCCGAGCTCATGTTCTTCAAAAGAAGTATATTTGTCAGTCTCATATTCATAAATAGAAACAACAGTGATTTTTAATTCATCAAATTTTTTAATATCGCCCATTGTTTCGATGTCTAGTACGATTTCTTTTGACATAATTATTATATTAAACTTTTCTAAACTTCACTGAAAACAAAGGCTCATATTCATTATCATATTCATCTCTAATTTCAATTGTCTCGCCCTTCATCACTTTATTAAGTGCAATATCATTTAGCATTTCTTGATCAGATTCAATATCAATTTTTAAATCATCTAGTTTAATAAATTCACTGGAAAATTGTTCTCTGGTTGTTTGTTCAATCTGCTTTTTCTTCTCGCGCGTTGTTCTTAATTTTTCTGTTAATTCTTGATATTCTAAAGATGTAGATAATGCATCTTTGTAAGCTGTTCTGATGTCTTTCTGTTTTTTCTTGGCAATTTGGATGCGATTGAAAATTTCTTGTATGTTTTGCATAATTTTCGCGTCAATCCCGAATCCCCTGTAGCCCCGACGAAGTCGGTGGCGAAATGGGGTGAGGGATCTTTCGGAGTTAAATTTGAATGATTTATTAATTCACATTGTACCACAAAACAAGAAGGTCGTCACTGTTAATAAACTTGATTCTTTGCTTAATATGTAGTATAGTCATAATCGAATTGATCTAATTAAAATAATTATGTTTAAAACAAAATAAAGATTCACTAAATAGTCTTAATCTAAGAAATATCCCTCATTCACTTCGTGTAATTTCGGGATTGACAGACGTCTATGAATATTATAATCATTCACTACGACGAAATTGCAACCAAAGGCAAAAACAGGCCTAATTTTGAAAACCAGCTAGTAAATAATATTAAAGAGAAGGTAAAAATAAATAAATTAGCAGGTGAAGTACAAAAAAGGTATGGTCGGATTGACATTGAGATTCCTAATTTAATTGAAAAAGAAAGTTGGATAAAATTATTACAAACTACTTTTGGTATTGCTAATTTTTCTTTTGCAATTGCAGTTGAACAAGATTTAGAAGTAATTAAAAAACATTGTCTAGAAGAGTTATCCCGCATCATGCAGGGATCCAGTCTCATTGCGGGAGAAAAACAAAATTTTGAAACTTTCCGTATTACAACCCAAAGAAGCAATAAAAATTTTCCTAAAAAATCCATAGAGATAGGTAAAGAAGTTGGCGCTTACATAGTAGAAAAGTTAAATGTACCACGTAAAGATGGGTCTTCCGCTCATCCACGCGGTATAAAAGTTAAATTAGAAAATCCCAATATAACTTGTTTTGTAAATATTGTAGATAATCTGGCTTTAATTTATTCTGAACGCATTCCTGGGCCAGGTGGATTACCGATTGGGATTAGTGGAAAAGCAGTAGTATTACTCTCTGGCGGTATAGATTCACCAGTGGCAGCTTGGTATGCCATGAAACGAGGCTTGAAAGTTGATTTTGTTCATTTTCATTCCGCACCTTACACTTCCCAATCTTCTGTTGATAAGGTGGAAGAACTAGTAGGAATTTTACAAACCTATTCCCCCACTTCAAAACTATCTTCAATTCCATTTGGTGATATTCAAAAAAAATTAAAGTTACAAATACCAGAAAAATATTTGATTATTTTTTACCGACGTTTCATGATGAAATTAGCAGAACATCATGCAAAAAAAACAGGCGCAAGAGCATTAATAACTGGCGAAGCATTGGGACAGGTTGCTTCACAGACTTTGGAAAATATGATAGTTGTAGACCAAGCAGTTGAAACGTTAATTCTAAGACCGCTGATTGGTTTTGATAAGAATGAAATAATAATTAAAGCCAAGGAGATTGGCACTTTTGAAACTTCTATTTTACCTCATGATGACTGTTGTACACTTTTTATGCCAAAGTCTCCAGAGACAAGAGCAAAATTATGTGATATATTAGATATAGAGGAGAAACTAAAACTAAATATTGAGGGATAAAATGCGCAGACAGCAAATCAACAAAGATCTAATGGGTGAATTTTTAAGTAGACCAGATTTTTTTCCATTTAGAATTGCGTCAACTGATTCACTTGCCTGGATCGCCTACTTCCGCCTTCTCAACAATTTCGAGCCTTATCATGACTTTGATCTGACGAAAGTTGATAAACCAAAAGGATTACATCCTAAAAAGGGCAGACGAAATAGGATTCAGTCTCTGAGTGACATTAGTATCGGACAAAACGTAGCTAGCATGCTCAACATCACCTAGGTTTAGTTTAAAAAAAGCTGTAGACATACAATGGAGGAGTCTACAGCTAACGCAAAAACACATCTTAAGAAAGGTGTGTTTTTATTTATATACACTTTACAAATTTTATAAAAACTGCTATTATGTTTTCATCTGTTGTTGGCAAAAGGAGTAGCCATGAAATGTGTATCCTTCCGTTTGGGGCAGATTGAGAGCTTCATCTTTATCAAAGATGTGCAGGGAAAGCCATCTGTCTCACTGGGTGAAAAGAATCAGCGTGTTGAACTGGTTCGTAGTGGTTTAAGCGTAATACCTGAGCTCATCTTTCATGCGGTGCCCGAAACAAGGAAAAATAATCGGGCAAAAAAGAGGGGTAACAGGCTACGTTTTCATGTTTTGCGCTCGATTCACCCTATGCAGGATTCACATCCTGAACGAGTGATCATTCATTTCAACACTGACTACCCTAAAGCACAAATGATTCTGATATATGGTACGGTCATACCCTTGGCTGATTCTCGCGGTCATTACTGCAACGGAACAGATATCAGTTCTGATCGTCGTGAGAACTGCCGACCCTGCGCTGAAGGGGGTGCTGTAGTCATTCTCTACTCAAATACCACTGCACGTCTGTGGGATCGTCACGAACAAGTCTTTGATATAACCAACAAAGACGGTAAAGTAACTTGCCAACAGGCACACGACTACGAGGATGTCATCTAGTACATCAGATAAAAATCCCCCCGCTCTTTAAATACTATATCCACAATCTACCAGGAGGATAGATTGCGGTAAACAAAAAATAGTCCACGAAATAGGTGGACTATTTTTTAACTCTATTTGACAGAAGTGTTAAAATGAACTATAATATATTATATACAAATATTAATTCTTAATCATTTCTTATGAAGAAATTGATTGCGTTGTTGGGGGGAATTTTTTTCTTATTAATTTTAGTTGGAGCTGGTTGCTCTTCAACTAGTGTTCCAACGGAAGAAACATTGGGAGAAGAAAACATCCAAGATATCACTGCCAGTGTTACCATCGAAGGTGGGGAAGAAATAGAGGCGGAAGTAGAAGTTACTGAATAAACTATTTGGATACCCTGTCCTGACATCCGCTATCTAGCGGATGTTTTTTTCTTCAATAACTATCTATCTCAATCCATCTAAAGACACGAGATTTTAGCCAACCCAAGGGTATATTAATAGGTCTTCCAGTTTCCGATGTTACCATATTAAATTAGGTTTATAAAATTATAAATTTAATTTTTGTTTTTTAAGCAGCTAGAGGTAAATTTTCATTACCTTTTTGATTAGAGTCTATATCTTCACTAGCGAATTCAGCCAAAAGATTATTATAATATAAATCAATAAAATCTCTATCCTTGTCAACAATCCTATTCTGTCTTCTAGCAGATTGAATTGTTTCCAAAAATTTAGTTCTCATTTCGCTATATTCTTTCATCTTAAGATCCCTTGCCTTCACTAACATATCAAGGGCAAGTCTTGGGTCAAAAGTATCTTTTTCAGCATTTGAATCTAATGTTATGTTTTTTTCAAAAATATTTTTTGTAATTTCTTGTTGTGCTAAATTTACATCTAGTTCTGTTCTCCTAGGACTTTCGGGTGCATTGTCAAGAATTTTTATTTCAGCATTCGGATTATAACTACCATCTTCGACTTTCTTTTTCCCTAATTTGGTTTTAGGAGTTTTACCATCCTTGGATCTGATCTCTCTTATCAGGGGTGGTGTTTTTCCACTCTCGAGATCACTTAGTAAATTTCTAAAATCATAATTATTATGATCTTCTTTTTTTGCGATTTTAGGTGGTTTTAAGTTATCCTTATCCCCTCCTTCTTTATTTACAGGTCTCGTTTCTATAGTTTTTGCAGTACCTATATCAACCGCCATTGTTTCCCCAGTAACTAAATCAAAATCATCAAATAATTGAGTACCTTCATCGTCTGGCTTATTTGGATTATAGAAATTTTTAGCCTCTGCTCCTTTCATACTATTATAATTTAATTATTTTATTTAAAATATCCACCTTCATTACATCATCAGCCAAAGCTGGCTGTGAGTTATTATTTATCACAATTGGCAGAATATTATATTTCACCTCTATATTATCCCCTTTTTCCAAGAAAATTGCAATATTTAAGCCTTGTTGGGTTTCTGTGGAAAAATATTGGTCAAAAATAAAGTTTCCAAGGCTATAATAAATCATTTTACCATTATACTCTTCAATCGGTTGAACAACATGAGGGTGAGTACCAATAATCACGTCTGCACCAGCATCGATAAATGCATGTGCCTGAGTTTTCTGTGAGTTATTTACTTTATCTGTCATATATTCTGTACCCCAATGTGGCATTATTACTAAATAGTCAACCAACGGGCGTAATTTTTCTACTTCTAACAAAGTATTTTCAAAGCCACCAGCAACTAAATCATGATAACCCACCATGCCTACACTGATATTATTTTTTTCAACAATAACTGATAAATTTTCTTTTACATTTTCAGGATCACCAAAATAACTAATTCCATATTCATCTAAATAATCTTTAGTCTGCTTAAGGCCTGCATATCCAAAATTAAGAGTATGGTTATTTGCTAAATCAAACGCGTTAAAATACTTTGTCAAAGGTTCTAAAAACTCTGGAGAAAAGGTAAAGAAAAACCTACTTCCTCCAGTTCCATTTGATATTGATTTAAAATTCGTAATGGTTCCTTCCAAATTTCCAATTCGCAAATCATAATCAAAAAAATAATCTAAATTCTGAAAAGGATGATTATAATCTCCAGCTTCTTTTGTTTTTAACCAAACAGACCTGTCAAGCATTATGTCGCCTGTGAAAAGCAGACTAAGTTGATCTTTTGGCATATCTGGTACCAATTTGGCGCGAGGAAGAATGATCTCCATTTCTTTTGGTGGTGTGATAAATTCACTCAAATTAATTTTTTCCAAAATCGGCAAATCCTCTCCAATAACTAAATCTTTCTTAATACTAAAATAAAAAAAGGCTGACAAGCCAATCAGAATCGTTATAAATACAATAACTATTATTTTGATCCATTTCATACTAACCCAAATTTATCCAATAAAACTAACACACTAAAAAATCCAAAGAATAAAAATATTACAATCATGATTATTTTGCGAGTCCAACCAGGACGGAAAACCTTTGGTAAGACTGTGTGATTTAACCAAAACACAAGTCCGATATGCACAAACATGGCAAACGCATTGATCACTGCGCCGAGTATTATTAAAGTTTTTGGTTCGTAGATGTTAAATAAAAATAAAGTAATACCAAAAACAATCTGTGCCCAAACAAAGGCAAAATAAATTTTAGAAAGGTTTACTTTATCTCGATTTTTATTATCTAATTTTTTTATTGCCAAATTCTCAGCCATAATACGAGAAGTAGAATCCATCACACCAAGTTGAGTTTGAAATAGCATTATTGCAACAACTATTAAAAACAAAGTGCCAGCAAAAGAAAATAATGTTCTACTGATTACCATTCCCTCACTAATCACAAAATTAATCCCCTCAGCATTACTAATTAAACCATGGGTAGTGGCATAAGACAAAATCATTAGCATCATCATAGACAAAGCCCCTATAAACCAAAAGACGAATAAATGCTCTAAACTAATTAACTTCCACCATGTTTTAAAGCGTATAATATTTTCTGCGGTTAATTCGCAATCCTCCCCTTCTAATTTAATTTGTACTTCTTTTTTACTGGCAAACAAACCAGCTATTTTTTGCGAATATATGCCCATACCATAACCTTTTTCTTTAATATAAATAGATTGGGTTAAATTCAAATTACCACCGGCTCCAGAGTAAGCGAAAGCTGCTAAAAACGTGGCGATACTAATCCCCGACGGTAAAAACCAAAACCCGTCTCCCCTACCGATCATCCCAGAAAATAAAGCGCTCCAATCAGCTTTTGTACTAATAATAATTGCTAGAATAAAAATAAATGGTACGCCTACTAAAATTATTGTTTTTGTAAGTCGTTCCATCATGCCGTAGACTGTTTTTCCTACACTTAAAATGATACCAATCAACAGCAAAAAAATAATAGCAATCCATTTAAAATTTTCTACACCAATTACAACAGAAAAAACCTTGGCAGAAGCAGCAATAATTCCAGGCAAACCAAACCCAATAAAGGTAGACAAAATAAACCAATACACAGCTGGCTTAAAAATTTTATTAATTCCAACAAATACACTCTCACCTTTTACCAATGCATAGCGCTCTATTTCCATATTTATAAAATACTGAAAAGTAATTCCAAGTAATGCACCCCAAGCAATCCCCATACCATAGTTTGCAGCCATATAAGGCCAGAGTATTACTTCACCAGATCCCAAACCCAATGCTAAAATAATAAAACTAGGACCGATTAGTTTTTTTAGGGAGATTGGTTTTGGAAAAGGCTTTAATGTTTTAGAATTTTTCATAATTTATATTATAAAATAATATTAAACAAATATCCAATAAAAATAATTCCTAATGTTACAATACCGAAAAAAGTTAGTAGTAATTTTAACTTCATTACTTTTTTTAAAATCAATGCTTCTGGTAAAGACAAACCTACCACTGCCATCATAAATGCTAATCCAGTACCAATACTAACCCCCTTGGCAATCAAAGCCTGAATCACAGGAATTACACCACTAGCATTGGAATATAATGGTACTGCCAAAATTACAGCCAAAGGCACAGCAAATACTCCGGCTGTCTGCAAATAACTTTCAAAAAAATTCGCTGGTACGAAACCGTGAATAATTGCACCAAGCGCCACACCAGCAATAATATACAAAACAACTTTTCTAACTATTCCCCAAGCTTCAGTACTGATATTTACAAAAATTTGTTTTTTATTTGGTTTGGCTTTTTTACCCAGCACCAAAAAAGACGTTGGCTGTGTCGACGACAAAAATAGTCTTCGCAATTGATGTTTTATTGCTATTAAACAGCGACTCATTTTGGTGCTGGGTTTACAACCACAACAACAATTTTTCTTAACTTCTTCAAAAGGAATTAAATATTTTTCCATTTTTAATTTTTGTAAAACAAAACCACCAACCACACCGACAAGTAATCCGGCTAGCACGTACAAAATTGTTATTTTCCAACCAAACAAGCTCAAAAATAACACAACCGCTATTTCATTGATCAGTGGCGAAGTAATTAGAAAAGAAAAAGTGACTCCGAGAGGAATTCCGGCTTGTAAAAAACCAATAAATAACGGAATTGATGAACAAGAACAAAATGGCGTAATCGCACCAAAGCTTGATGCTAATAAATAATCTGCTCCGTAAAATTTATGACTGGTTAAAAACTTTTTAAATTTATCCATTGGCAGATAATGACGCAACCAGCTCATGAAATGCGTCACCAAAATTAACAATATTAAAATCTTCAAAACATCATTAACAAAAAATACCACACTTTCGGCGAGATGATTTCCTTGTGTTAGGTTTAATAAATTATATGTAAACCAATTTGAGAACTGCTCTAAGATATTCATATCTTTATTTAATCTCTAAAATTCTATATTCAACCTTCTTGTCACCAATCTTTACTTCCACTATATCCCCCACTCTGCCCCCCAACAAAGCTGAACCAATCGGTGAGCTATGAGAGATAATTCCTTTTTCGGGATTGGTTTCAGACGAGCCAAGTATTTGATAAGTTTTTTCTTTACCAGCAGTTTCAACTATCACTACACTGCCAATTTGGACGGTTTTATTATTTTTATCAGTAGAAATAATAACAGCATCAGCAATTTGCCTTTCCAATTTCAAAATTCCACCATTAACCCCTCGCAAACGACCCTTGGCTAATTGATATTCTACATTTTCGGAAAAATCACCAAGCTCTGCCAAACGAGCCACTTCTTTGGCAAGACCTGGTCTAACTTTTTTCAATTTTTCCAGCTTTTTTTCAAGTTCGTTAAGCTTGACCGCAGTCATTAGAGGATCATTTTTAATTTGGCTAAATTTTCCTGGTTTTCTAAAAGGTAAACGCATAATACCTATATAATAGCATGAATTTACGAGATTTAAAACAGGTCTTGCAATTCTAGTATTTGGTGCTATACTTTAGGTAGATAACCACATATCGTAAAACATACTAAATAATAAAACATATGAATTTTCTCCACAAAGACAACTTAAAATTGCCTGTAATCCTAAAGATAGGAGGACTAACTATTTTAGGTATAATTATTGTTGCTTTTGCTATTACTTTGCTTAGTTCTTCCTTCAAGTCAATTATGGGTACAGGAAAAAGTGTAAATGAGTCTTATTCTTTAGGGCAACCCGCCTATGATATGGCCAAAATGGAATCTGCTGGCTCAGCAATGGGGCTATCAGTTAGAAATGTTGTCTCATCACCAAGTCCAATATTGCCACCAAATACAGATGTAACATCTGGTGACGATGCCGAGGAGTTTGAAGTGACTGAATATAACGCTAGCATAGAGACTCGCCAACTAAATCAAACTTGCACAAAAGTTGCTGAATTAAAAACTAAAGACTATGTAATATTTGAAAATTCTAGTGAATATGACCACGGCTGTGATTATGTTTTCAAGGTAAAAAAAGATAATGTGGAAGAAATTTTGAATCTAGTCAAGGAAATGAAACCAAAAGATTTACAAGAAAATACTTATACTATAAAAAAATTAGTAGAAGACTTTACTAGTCGAATTGAAATTTTGGAGAAAAAACTAGCCTCAGTTGATGAAACACTAGAAAAAGCAGTCCGCGCTTATGACGAAGTGACCGGACTCGCCACTAGAATTCAAGATGTGGAGACTCTAACGAAAATTATTAATAGTAAGATTGATATTATTGAACGCTTAACACAAGAACGTATCAATATTAGTTCTCAACTAGAACAAATTAGTAAATCAAAAGCTGAGCAACTTGATCGTCTTGAATATACTTATTTTCATATAAATATTTTGGAGAATAAATTTATTGATGGTGAAAATTTGAAAGACTCTTGGAAAATAGCCGTCAAAAATTTTGTTAGCGACACCAATCGAGTAATCCAAGATATTACCATTAATCTACTAGTTTCATTGTTCTTATTACTTCAATACATAATTTATCTATTTATCTTACTAGTTGTGGCAAAATATGGCTGGAAATTAGTGAAATATATTTGGAAGAAATAGGCTCCTAATCTAACACAAAAAACTAAAATTAGTGTCATTGCGAATGCGAGCGAAGCGAAGACATGTGGCAATCCCAACCTCTGGTGTATTAAAGCATGAGATTGCCACATGTCCTTTCACTATCGTTCAAGGCATTCGCAATGACACTTAGACACTAATTTATTTTAAAAAACAGGACATGATCTCACTATTATTTCCAGCCTTATTACTCTTAATAATTGTATTATTTTTAACTTCTAAAAATATGGAACCAAAAAGCACACCAAAAGATGTCTTTTTGCATCTTTTTAATATCGTAACATTTTATTTAAGTGTGATCGGCTTTATTACACTCTATATCCAATACGTTAATGTTACTTTCCCAGATGAACTTACTTATTATTTCACAGCCATAGCCAATGGTGTCCGCTGGTCAACTTCGATTTTATTTATCGCAGTACCTGCTTACTTAATTTCTTCTTGGCTTCTAGCTAAGGATTTGAAGATGGCTCCAGAAAAACGAGAATTAAAATTGCATAAATGGTTAATATATTTCACACTTTTTATTTCAGCTATCACCATTATTGTTGATCTAATGATTTTTGTCTATAACTTTCTTGATGGCGAGCTAACTATTCAATTCTTTTTAAAAATTTTAGTTGTTTTATTAATTGCCGGAGGAGTATTTGGTTATTATTTATGGGATTTGAGACGCAAAGATATAAAATCAAAAATTCCAAAACTTTTGGCAATTATTGTTTCAGTGGTGGTAATTGCAAGTATAATAATTGGATTTTTTATTGTCGGAACACCAAGAGATCAGCGCGACCGACGCTTTGACGAAAAACGGGTTAGCAATTTGCAAATGTTACAAAGTCAAATTGTTGATTATTGGGCAAAAAAAGATAATTTACCAACAGAACTGAATGCTTTAGAAGATAATATTTCTGGTTTTATGGTTCCTGAAGATCCAGATACCAAAGAATTATATGAATACAAAATTATTGATCCGCTAGCTTTTGAATTATGCGCAACTTTTGCCAAAGCTAACAAAGATTCAAAAGCTGGATTTCGCGGAGAAGAATATTATCCAATGTCACCTTACGACACATTCCAACAAAATTGGAGTCACGAAGCCGGTCGAACTTGTTGGACAAGAACAATTGATCCGGAGCTTCACAAGTTGCCAGAAAAATCAATTGATTAAATTTACACCATATAAAAAAGAAAATCAAAAAAAAATAACCCGCCTAAGCGGGTTATTTAATTTTGTATACTTTTATTTCTTCTTTTTAGCAACAACTTTCTTAGCAACTTTTTTTGTAGCTGACTTTTTCTTAACTTTCTTTTCTTTAATTTCCTTAGTTTCTTTTTTCTTAACTGCTTTTTTACTTGGAGTCTTTGTTTCAACTTCTTTATTCTCTTCAACTTCTTTAACTTCTGTTTTTTTAGCTTTTTCTTCTTTTGCTTTCTTAACAGGAGATAATCCAAGTGCAATCATAATCAAATCCAATTTAGCATTGATTTCATTCAACTGATCGCTTGATTGTCCAGCACCTCTACCACCACCAGTTCTATCACTCTTTTCAAAACAATTACTGCAATATACTGGCTTAGCTGAGGTTGGTTTGAATGGTACTTGACAGTCATCACCACATTTGGCGCAAACGGCATCATGCATTTGTCTGTCACCACGATCAAAGCTTGGTCTTTCACGTCTTTCACGTCTTTCGTGTCTGTCGCCACCATAACTAGGTCTGGAACTACCACTATCTCTTCCGCCATCTCGACTTTTTTGTCTGCCGAAACAATCACTACAGAATATTGGCTTGTCTCCAGTTAGTTTAAATGGAACTTCGCAATTATCACCACATTCACTGCAAGTAGCGCGGTGCATGGCTGGTCTACCACCATCTCTATCGCCATCTCTACCGCCGAACCGACTTCCACCACCGAATGATTTATTTCCACGACTAAATCCACCACTGGATCTACTATCATCTCGTCTAAAATTTCCCATATAATTTAGTTTTAATTATTTATATTTATTTACTTAAGAATACCACGCTTCTGGCTATAAAGCAATGACACATTAGTATACACTGTTTTCTTTTGTTTGTCAAGTTTTTTACCTTAATTAAAACAAAAAACGCTTCGCACATCCTCCCTGTATAATCTAGTATATTTACTAAACTATACAGGTGATGCGAAGCGTCTTCGTCCCTCACCGCCATCCTCATTTCTTCCTGAGATGAGTTACAAAGAGAACACAGGCGATGATGGCAAACACGACGCTAGAAGTATAGCCCAGCCAATCCGGAATCATAGTAATCTCCCTCGGGGCTTTGCCCCACAGTGTGTTTTGTTACTTCTTTATCATAATACAAAAAACCCTTGTTTATCAAGGATTTTTTCAAGTATGTGTCATTGCGCTGTGCCCGCCTTTGGAGGGAGTGCGAGCGAAGCGAAGACACGTGGCAATCTCATGCATAAATACCACTACTAGTGCATTAAAGACTGGGATTGCCACGCCCCAATGCGAATTGGGGCTCGCAATGACACTATTCTAGCGATCCCTTCTTCTCCGAGAGGATAGATAAAATTTATTTCGGCTTACTATTACTCTTCCACATCCTGTTTCCCATACTTCTCTGTCGTTCGGCACCGGCTTGGGAGCTTTGCTTGGCGTGGAAGCCCTGGTCACCACGAAATTTTGTCTTTGGAAAAACAGTTGTAGGAATATCTGAGCCCTTCCCCAACTTCTTTTCTTCTTTTTTTAAATTTTTTAGAACTTTTGATAGCATATTGTTTACAGGATACAAAATACATGCCTGCCTGTCGGCAGACAGGGATTAAAATACATTTTTTTTATTGTGATCATTAAGAGATGTCCCGTGGTTATAACTTACGACTTATGACTTAAAACTTATGACTTACGACTGTTTCTTCCTACCAGCTCTAACTCTATCAGTCTCAGTCAATTGTTGTTTACGCAAACGGATACTCTTCGGGGTGATCTCTAGGTACTCGTCTTCAGACATTACTTCTAGTCCCCTTTCCAAAGTCAAATCCATAGGCGGGATGAGCGCGAGGGCATCGTCGGCACCAGAGGCACGCATATTGGTGAGATGCTTGCCCTTGATCGGATTGACTGTCATGTCCTGGCCCTTGGCAGTATTACCAATGACCTGACCTTCGTAAACTTCCACATTAGGACTAACATAGAGCACACCACGATCTTGTAGATTCGCTAGCGCATAACCTAAGACCTTACCAGCCTCGCCGGAAATCATAGAACCAACATTGCGTTTTTTGACTTCGCCAACCATTGGTTTGAAGCCAATAACTTCGCTACACAAAATTCCTTCGCCTCTAGTATCTACAGTGAATTCATTTTTATAACCAAGCAAGCCTCTGGTTGGAATTTCATAAATCAAACGAGTGTGGTTTTGCTCTGGTTGCATAGAAATCATCTGTCCTTTTCGTTTTGACATCTTTTCAATTACTGTTCCAGCAAATTCTTCTGGAATATCTAAAGTTACTAATTCAAATGGCTCGGACTTAACACCTTCAACCTCCTTGATAATAACCTGGGGTTGAGAAACTTGAAGTTCGTAGTTTTCACGGCGCATGTTTTCTAGTAAAATTGCAATATGAAGTTCGCCTCTACCATAGACCTTAAAATAGTCGTTAAAAGAAAAATCTATTTTCAAACCAACATTAACTTCTAATTCTTTTTCTAATCTTTTTTTAATTTGTTGAGTCGTTACAAATTTCCCTTCTTTGCCTGCAAAAGGAGAACTGTTTACCAAAAAATTTAGTGAGATTGTTGGCTCGTCAATTTTAATTGCTGGCAGTAGTTCTTGATTTTCATTAATACAAATAGTGTCTCCAATATATATTTCCGGTAGACCAGATATCATTACAATATCTCCAGCACTAGCTTCAACCACTTCTTTTCTAATAATACCTTCAAAAGTAAATAATTTAGAAATAGTTCCAGTTACTGTCTTCTCCCCTTCTTTTTTTATAAAAACTTTATCACCAGCTTTAATTTTTCCTTGATATATTCTACCAATACCCATACGGCCGAGATAATTATCATAAGCAAGATTGAAAGGTTGAAATGCAAAAGGTGCTTCAGTATTTGCTTCAGCTGATGAAACTTTTTCTAGAATAACATCTAAAAGTGGAGTCAGATTATCTGATTCATCTTCTAAATTTAATTTTGCAATCCCCTGTTTGGCAATAGTATAAACTGTGGTGAAATCAAGTTGCTCATCATTGGCGCCAAGATCCATAAATAATTCTAAAACTTTGTCATTGGCCCAGTCTGGTCGAGCGGCGGGTTTGTCAATTTTATTTAGAACTACAATAGGCTTGAGACCAAGTTCTAGTGATTTTTTCAAAACAAATTTTGTCTGAGGCATTGGACCTTCTTGGGCATCTACGATTAAGAGTACTGAATCAATAGAACGAAGAACACGCTCTACTTCTGAACCAAAATCAGCATGACCTGGTGTGTCTACTATGTTTATTTTTGTGGATGCCCGCCCTGAGTCTGCCGAAGGGTAGAATACTGAAGTATTTTTGGAATAAATCGTAATACCACGCTCTTTTTCAAGATCGTTTGAATCCATGCTCACTGTCTCGTCAGTCACCATACCAGTCTGACGCATCAAAGCATCGGTCAATTTGGTTTTGCCGTGATCTACGTGAGCTATGATTGCGATGTTTCTGATTTGCATATAAAATAAATATTGTGTCCCCTCCCCTGTTAGGGGAGGGTTAGGGTGGGGTTCGTGGCCGAAGCATTTAGTCTTCATTTTTAATAAAACGAAAGTTGCTTGCCTTCTACTACCACCCCCTCCTAACCTCCCCCTAACAGGGGGAGGGACACGATTATAGGTAAAAAACAAAATTCTCCTGGTAGGAGAATCTACTGTGGCGTGATTATACTATATTTTTGGGGTTTTGTCAACCCCGCACCACAAGGGTGCGGGGTAAAGTCTCATAATCCTGTCATTGCGAGGATTCCTGCCTGCCGATTCGGCGGGACAGAGCGACACGGCAATCTCATGCATAAATACTACTTACAGTGCAATGAAGACTGGGATTGCCGCGCAACAAGTCTTCTTTCAGAGACTTATCGCTCGCAATGACACTGTTTTGCTCCCCTCTCTTCGCAAGAGAGGGGTTGGGGGTGAGTTATCGCTAAAAACAAAAAACCACCCTTCAATAAACTCAGGGTGGTTTTTTTAATTTTATCTATCTCCCAGATCGTCTACGCTGACCAGAGTTACTTCTATTACCTTGGGCTGATTCATTTCTGTTTCTTGAATAAGATTTACCGCCTCCCCCACTTCTCTTTCCTCTACTATTTTTTTGACCATGCCTTGGATCAAACTTTTTGTCTGGGGTTCTACCTGATCCTTCATACCCTCGTTTTATAACAGGTCTTTCTCTTTCTGGTGGAAGTGTTGGTAAAGCTATGATTGGTAAACTCTTGCGAATTAATCTTTCAATCTTTCTCACGTCAGCTTTTTCTGGTGGCGTAACAAATGAAATTGCTTTTCCAGACTTACCTGCACGCCCTGTTCTACCAATACGGTGAACATAATCTTCTAAACCATCTGGTAAATCAAAATTAATAACTAAATTAATATCCTTTACATCAATACCACGAGCGGCAATGTCAGTTGCAACCATGATACGAAATCTTCCTTTGGTAAATCCGTCTAGTGCTTTTACACGCTGAGCTTGGGAACGATTGCCATGAATTTCAGTGGCAGTATGTCCCATATTATTGATATCGCGTGCAATTCGTTTGGCACCATGTTTAGTTCTGGAAAAAATAAGAACTTTATCATCTTTATATTGTTCCAAAATTGCATCAAGTAAACGCATTTTTTCGTTTTTTCTAACTACAAATATTTCTTGCTCTGTACTTTCCACTGACGTACCTTGTGGGGCAACTTCAATTCTAAGCGGTAATTTCATAAATTGAGTTGCCAATGTTGAAATAGTTTTTGGCATTGTTGCTGAAAATAACATTGTTTGTCTGTCTTTTTTTACCATTTGTAAAATCTTTTTTATTTCTGGTAAAAATCCCATATCTAACATACGATCGCCCTCATCTAAAGTAATAATATTTACATTACTAAGAGTAAAAGCGCGCTGATCAATAAGATCCATCAAACGTCCTGGAGTAGCGATTACAATATGTGGTTTACGCTGTAAAGCCCTAACTTGAGGATGTTGAGACACACCACCGATTACTACTGCTGTGGTCATTCCAAGAGGTGTACCAACATTTCTTAATGATTCCTCCACTTGTAGTGCCAACTCACGTGTAGGGACGAGAATAAGACCCTGACCTTTGTTTTTAGCAAGCTGTTGGATCATTGGAATACCAAAAGCTAGAGTTTTGCCAGTGCCAGTCTGAGCAATACCCACGATGTCTTTTCCTTCCAAAGCAGGTGGAATAACCTGACGCTGGATGGGTGTAGGGGTTTCAAACCCTTTTTTTGAGAGGATAGCGAGAAAATTTGTTGCTATCCCAAGGTCGCTAAAACGACCTGTGTCTTCTTTTTGCATATATATTTTTTATGTGACTCAATATTCTAGAAGGTCACATAAGACACAAAAAGATTCGAGTCGCCTAGGTAGATAATTACCAAGGCATTTTATTAATACTGTATTATAGCACATTTTAAGGGTTTTGTCAAGCCCTGCACTATTCTGAAGATAATTATTGGTTTAATGATAGCTTAAGCCGTGAGGCGCCTCACGGTTTGAATAGTGGTTTATTATAAGACTTTGCCAGAATAGTGGCGGGGTCAAGCCCCTGTCGAATCAAGATGAAAATCAATCATTATCAGGTAATAACGGGGTAGAAGCCTTAACTAAAAATTTTATGATATCTTTTAGTACATTTCTAGTTTTACCATTAGTTGGATTATAGTGAATATATAAGTCTGGCTTACCATTTATTTCAAGAATGTTAAAGGATTTTTTTGTTTGTGGTTTTGAAATATCTTTACAAATAACATCAATGCCAACCAAATATTTTCCCACCACTTTTGATGCAGATACGCAAATATTTTTAACATCCTTATGAACAATATCAGTAACATCTTGAGTTTCCCCGCCTTCTGCCAAACATGAATTATTTTTAAAATAAATAATTTTTTTCTTTGGTAAAATAGTTCCTAAAGAAACTTTTTGACTTTTTAAAAATTGTTTTAATGTTTTATCAAATTTAGTCTGTTTTTCCGTTGTCAGTTGTTTTCGCTTTATAATTTTTTTTATTGTAGAAACGCCATCACCAACGATGTGAGGATGAATCATTTCTAATGCACCAATAACTTTTTCACCCAAAACTAAAACCCGATACTCTTTCCCAAAAACCATTTCTTGTGCAATCATGCTTTTGTAACGTGGTAAATTTTTTTCAAAAATTTTGATAGCCTCTTTACTGTTTCCAATATTTGTAAAAATCCCCCTACTATTGGAGCCAGTTGCTTTTTTCAAAATAATTGGATATTTCAATTTATTTAATTTTTTAATCGCCTCTCCCCTGTTATAACTTTGATAGTAAAGGCAAATCGTCTTAGGGGAAGGTAAATTACTTGCTCGAAGAAGTTTGTAGGTAATTTCTTTACATTTTGTCAATTGCGCACTCACATACGATCGCCTTGTTATAGTTATATCTTGTTCAATTAAAATACGCCTACCAAAAATATTAATATAAAGACAATTTCGTTGTGGAACAAACTCTTCAATGGTACCACCCATGTCTAGAACAACTTTTTCCATTATGAGAAGATTCTTATCCATCTTATTTTATAAATTAAATAATTTAAGTACTTAAGCATAAAGTGTACTCTATTTTAGACAAAATGTAAATAGTTTGTATTATTCCATATCATTTTAAATTAGTGGTAATTAAAAAAATGTTTATTTATAAAAAAACAAAACAGACTTAAAATAGGTCTGTTTTATGATTTAGTCGGTGAGACGAAATATGTTCAAACTGACATTATTTTTTATAATAACATCTTATCAATTTTCAAGACACATTGACTCTATAGAAAACCCAAAGAAATACCAGATGCTATGTAATGTAACATTCTAGGGCTGTAATATAACTTCTGTTTCGCCATTAATAGAGATAATAACAGATTGCACGGTTGGAAATTGTTTAAGAGTATTTGTAATCTGGGCACGGATAGAAGTAACGCGACAAGATCCCCCGACTCCCTGTTGAAGTTCATTACTTAAGTCAACTTTCGCCACACCATTTTCTATTGTTAATTCTTGAATTTTAACGCCATCTGGAATATTAGTAAAATATCCATCTTCTATTTCTTGCACTGTTGGCCCTTTAAATAATTCTTCAAGTGAGGCTCTGCCAACTGCTAATGTTTCATCAATTGTTCGGGCTGTTTTAAAAACTTTCGTACAGTCCATCATGTCTGGATAAAGTTGAATGTTTGGAAATGAAACAAAGACATTCATTTGTTGAGCAACCTGGACAGTTGAGACATAATTTTTTAAAATATCAGGCACTTCTTGACACCTCTCAATTTGAAAATTATCAAATTGCCCTCCACCTGTCGCATCTCCACCTTTTTCACAACAACCATCGCAAATAGAAACCGAATCAGCTGTTTCTGACAAGATGTTTTTCGTATCTTTAGATTTCACTTGCTCCCATTGGCTTTGATTGTATTTGAGAATTTGAAATATACAAAATGGCTGTGGCTGTTTAAAGCTAAAACAAACACTACTATAACTATCATAATCTGACTCAGAAGTATCAAAACCAGACCAGGTTTGTGGAAGGGTCAAAGTAAAACCAAAGTTTTGATTATTATAGACGATGTCTTGATTCGTGGGTGTTGGTGGTGGTGTTACAACAGCAGGAGTTGAGGTAACCGGTTCGGTTGGTTGAACTACTGCAATTGGTTGTTGTCCACAACCAGCGACAAACACAATTCCCAAAAACATAGCTCCTAAAATTATAAATTTTTTCATAATATTTTCGTTAGTAAGTTTTAATTAATTTATTTCTTTAGTTAACAACTCCTTTCCTTTTAATTGCCAAACAGATTCACCGCGATTTTCCATTTCAAGCATATAGTCTGCCAGAATGGCTTGGCGATCTATTTTTTCTGGCAATGATGATAAATAAGCTGTTAATAAATCAAATTGAACAGCTAAACTTTGCTCATTATCCTCAATTTGAAGCCAGAAATTATTTTCATAAGCCCAAGATATAAATTCAGGATTGTCTTTATTTTTTTCAACAACACTTAATAAATTAGTTTGCATCGTCTCTTCCGACAAATCAGAATAGTCATTTTTAGAAAGCAAGTGGGCTATTGGACCAAGTGTTTGCGCCAAATATTCAGCTACATTTTCTGGATCATAAGAAATATCCTGAACCGAATAAAACGGACGCATAGATAGTTCAATTTTTTCGGGATGATTAGCAATATCCATAGCCGAGACTGCTTCCAGGATTTTTTGTGTTTGGGCAAACGACAAATCAGTTTTAATTAAATTATACATTACATATTGCAAGGCGGTGTCCAATTTTGTCTGCTCAGCTGAAACGAACTTAATCAACATTTGTTTTATAAAGGTAGAATGATTATGGGCTCGCTGTGGTTCACCAATAGCATAGCCGTGACGATTTCTTAACCATTGCAAAGTTTCAGTAGTTGGTAAATGCAGATATCGTAAGATTCCCATTGTTTCGGAAAAACCCACCACCACTAAATAATCAGCCTTGACTCCTAATATTTTTTCAATTTGATCAATACCATAATCCAAACCACCCAAACCGCAAGCATTGGAAACGTAATAATCAGTTGAGGTTGTACCTTTACCCGGCGGTAATGGCGAATAAGTGCCACGTGGTACAGCAGTGATATCAATTGTTCCGGTACTATTTGTATTAATGGAAATAAGTTGAATAGCATCACAATGCCCTGCCTCTTCCCCAACCCGAGAATCAAGTCCAATAAATAACACTCGCACTATTCCATCTTCACCAAAAGGATCTGCAATTGTTTCTTCGGAATTATTTATCCGACGAGAATCTATTATATTTTCAATGGCTTCATTTTGAGTCTTAAGAATTGCACGCGTGGCGGCATTAGCTTGATATCGCAAAACACCCTTTGCTAAAAGCCAAAAACCAAGGCACGAAACAAATATTACTGAAATAGTAATGACTTTCTTTTTCATAATCAATTTATGAGATTATAATTTTTTCAATCTCTTTTTGTTCCACTATTTCTTCTTCTTTTTCGATACTTTCTCTGGCGTCTTTTAATCCCTTTTTATAATATTCTTGATATAAACGTCTTTTTTCTTCTTCTTGACCAATAATTTTATCATGTACCATATAATTTATATTAATTTTTGACCTTTAATTAATCTTAATAGTACCACGATGAAGGCAATTACAAGCAAAACATGAATAAAACCTCCAAGAGTGTAGGACGTTATCATCCCAAGTAACCATAGAATAATTAAAATAATGGCGATTGTCAACAACATATAATTTAAAGTTAAAAATAAAACTATACTTATTAAAAATTTATCAGGGATTGAAATTCAACCCACGCCGTCACTCTGCTTTAAATAATAAAAACTATGGTAATAATTATACCATAGTTTTTATTATTGCCTGCAATTTTGAAGCTTTGATGTTTGCCTGCAATTCTGAAGCCTTGGCGAAAGATTGCTCGCCTGGCGAGACGCGTTTAGAATCTTTGATTGGAAAAAGGCCATTGCTTCGCCCGAGGTAGCTACTAGGCAGGTTAACTACCTACTTAATCTAATTTAGTTTTTTTAGCACATAATAGGTACTTTTTCCTTTGCCCTGCTTTTCAATCAAACCCAACTCAATAAGTTTTCTAAAATCCAAATTCCGTGTTGGTTTAGCTCTCTTGGTAAGTTTGGTGTAATCACTATCTTTGATAAAATTATTGTTCTTAATGTAGTTTAGTATTTCTTGATGATAAGGTTTTAATGTATTCTCTGGAGTGATATTTGTTTTACTTAACTCTCCGCCGACTCGGAGCAATTCATCAATAATCCCATCCGTAAAATATTCTAACCATGGAGTAAAATCGACATTGTCTTTTAAATCATAGTAATTGCCGACTAAACCGACATTTTGAAAATATTTAGTGACATTATTGTTATAATAATTTTCAAAACTAAATAAATTAAAAGTATTTAACCCCATGCCAGCCAACAACATTTTAGTAGCCAGACGAGTTGTCCTTCCATTACCATCAACAAAAGGGTGGATAATAACAAATTGTTTGTGAAAAATACCCGCTACCACCAACGGATCAAGTTTACTTTTGTTAACTATTACATATTGCAGTAAATCATTTATCAAAATTGGAACATCTTTATGATCAGGTGGATAATAGACAGTTTGTCGCGTTTGAGGATTATTTACAAATACTGATTCCTGACGAAGCTTGCCAGAGCGAAACTCGTGAATCAATTTCGCAGTAACTTTTTTTTGAACATCTAAAATTAAATCTAAATTGAAATTAAAATTACTTTGATTTAACAGACTGTCTAAATATTCCAAAGCATTGTTATAGTTCAACACTTCTTTTTCACTGTCGCGCTTGTGCTCTGGCGCGTGCTTTAACAAACGTTTAACCTCGGTTAAAGGCAAAGGATTCCCCTCAATGCTGGTGGAAGAATGAGCAGAAATTTCACGAGCTCTTTTTTCAAAATCCAATAAGACAATTTTAGGAAAATGACAACTGTTTAATTCGGTTACCAACTCGGCTATTCTTTTAATATTAGCCAGCAATATTGGAGTAATGGTGTATTTTGGCTGGAACATAGTAAAAATTTAGGGATTAAATATAGACGTATTATAGACGAAAATTAGACGAATGTCAAGCTATTATCTAATTTTATGTGCAAAACAAAAACAGGCTTAGACAACCTGTTTTATGTTTGCTCGGGGGGACGGACTATGTTCGAACTGAGATAATGAAGAATAATAATCAAATCTACAATAATTGATACAAATATACTTTAAATGTTATAATAAATGTTGTCTCTTTTCACAAAAACAATTTACGACAAGGGAGCATAACAATGTTGACCTCAGCAATCCGTTTGTTCTTCGTTGCCATGCTTTCCCGTCAGATGGGCAAGCACGGCGTGGTTTTCAACCTTAAGCTTGAAGGTCACAAGGAGACCTTCATTGTCGGCGACCGTCGATATGTGCCCGTATGTACCATCGTGTTCAAAAACCTGCTGACACTCGGCATCTTCGCGAGAAGTCCTCGTCTGATGACGTTTGCCAAGCTCTACATCGACGGATATATCGACGGCGAAGGCGACTGGTTCGCTCTGGCGCGTATCGTCAATGAGCTCGGCGACGAGAAGCCATCCATCATCGGTCGGCTTATAACTCTGCTAGCTCCGACGACACAGAGCATCGACGTTCACTACGGATGGAGTGCAGAAGCTTTCGCACTGTTCCTCGATCAGCCTTACATGCAATACACCTGCGGACGGCTATCGGGTGACGACAGCGCCAACCTCGAACAGGCTCAGCTCAACAAGTTGGAGCTGATTACACGTTGGCTCAAGCTCAAGCACGGACAACGACATCTTGATGTCGGTTGTGGCTGGGGCGGTCTGATGAAGTTCTTCGCAGACCACTACAGCACCACTTCTCATGGCGTTACCTTGTCTGCTGAGCAGGTCGACTACGCGCATCGTCTCGACTGTCAAAGATGAGATACATAGGTAACACTCTAATTTGCCCAAAACCGCAGGTTTTGCTAAAATTAGATGTTAAATAATAACCTTGTAATCTCATCAATTATGACTAATCTCAATATTAATACCTACAAATGGTTATTTAC
>JBDRSF010000073.1:0-9667 GCA_043825135.1 Candidatus Magasanikiibacteriota bacterium | reverse complement strand
GGTCTCCCCTTATTGCCAACCACTCGGCAAGATGTGACTTAAAAATGTCTTTTTTGGTTGTCATATTCATAGACAACCATAGTAACCGATTTATGAACTATCCGCTAGTGTTTCGGTAACATTATTTATGAGCTATAACGTCATATATACAAAAACCCAAAACTATGGTATGATATTAACAGTGCTTTTCCCAAAAAGCCTTTTTAGCCTTTCCGGCATTTCAAGCCTTTTAGGCCTTTCTATCTTATGCGTCGAAATATAGAACAAATAGAAATCAAAGAACCACCTATCCAAGAACTGACTAAAAAAAGATCATGCCTCAAAAGGACTTGTTTTACTGGTTGTGGTTGTATCGTGATTTTTTTAGCAGCTTCTTTGTTTTTATTAAAATTTGCAACTGGACACAAAACAAAGGAATTAAAAAACCTACCAGACTATTTCCCCTCAAACATACCTGTATATGATGCAGATAATATTCAAAAAATAACTTTTACATCTGGTAAAGAAAGAGGGCGGGCACTAGAAATCGCTGCTTTTGTACCAAAGCTAATTTTATCACCAATTATTCTTAATTTGAATAAAAAACCAGACATCCGAAATCCTGAACAAAAAGATAGTGACTTAACAATAAAAACTGGAAATACCTGGCAAGATTTTGTGAGTTTGATGCAAGAACCAGTAGTTGATCATCGCGACAGCCTTCAGGTGGAGTGGGTAGAAATGCCAGCCGAACCTTGGTTTGTCCAAAGTTATTATGAAACAGAACTAAAAAATACCGGCTACCAAACAGAAAGAAATAACAAAGAAAATAATATTATCCGTGAATTAAATTTTGAATTAAATGAAATAGAAGGTATACTCTACATAGAAGATGATCCGACCGGTGATGGTACCGATTACGTGTCTTTAATAATAAAAACTCCGTTAGAACAATAAAAAAATTCAAATTTTAGATTTTGATATTTGAATTTTATTTATAATTTGTTTTTTGTAATTCATAATTTTATAAAATATGTCTGTCAAAATTCTCAAACAAAAAAATCTCACCTGGATTAATATTGACAAATTAGACGATGAAGTCATAACATATCTAAAAGAAAACTACAACTTTCATCAATTAGATTATGAAGATTTGCAAGGAGAAATTCAGACCCCTAAAATAGATGTTTATAAAAATTACTTGTTTTTGGTATTTCATTTTCCACAATGGAACCAATTAACAAAAAAAATCAGATCTCACGAAGTGGATGTTTTTATTGGTGAAGACTATTTGATTACAATTCAACACACTAGGAGTAAAGAAATGAAAAACTTTTTTTACCGCTGTACAAAAAATAAAAAAGTGAAGGCTGAATGGATGCAAAAAGGACCTGGATTTCTTTTATACAAACTTACAGAATCTCTGTTTCGCAGTTCTCAACCAATTTTAGATATTATAGGAAAACAAATGTCTAATTTAGAAAATGAAATCTATTCAGGCGAGCAAGATATTGAAACCATTAGAGAATTAGCCATACACAGAAGAAATATTTTGCAATTCCGTCGAATTTTAGATCCTCAGAGATATTTGATAGGTAACTTATCCCATATCCGCAAGCCTTTCTTGGACGAAAGCCTGGTTATCTACTTTGATAATGTAAATGACTATTTAAGCAAAATCTGGTCAATTACTGATACTTACCGTGATACCATTGACGGCCTACACGTAACTGTTGAATCTCTCATCAATCATAGGACTAATAAAGTAATTAGCGCCCTGACTGTAATTTCTGTTTCACTATTACCTTTAACTCTGCTTTCTGGTATTTATGGGATGAATATAGCAGGATTGCCACATGCCCAAAATCCACTGTGGGTCTGGATGATGTTTTTGGGATTATTATCTTTCATATTGATAGTAATAGCTGTTATGAAAAAGAGGAAGTGGCTCTAAATAGTAGAAAGTTAAAAGTCGAAAGTCGAAAGTCGCTACAAAATGACTTTAGACTTTAGACTTTAGACTTTAGACTCTATTTAATGATCAAACGCATCCTCTCCTCTCAGTCATCCTCTATCACAGGCGCTGCCGTAGTTCTCGGTCTAGCGTCTTTTGTGAGTAGGTTAATTGGCATTGTCCGCGATCGACTGTTTGCTCATCACTTTGGTGCTGGCGATGTTTTGGATGCCTATTACGCTGCTTTTAGAATTCCTGATTTGGTTTATAATTTAATAATTGTCGGAGCTCTGTCAGCTGGTTTTATCCCGATTTTCATGAAACTGTTAATAAAAGATAAGGAGGAAAGTTGGAAAGTAACAAATTCTATTATAAATATTCTAGGTTTAATATTAGTAATAACTTGTGGATTTTTTTTCTGGTTTACACCCGGACTGATGAAATTAATAGTACCAGGATTTGAGGCTGAAAAAATGCAGATGACCATAACATTGACCCGCATTATGTTCATCAGCCCAATCCTACTTGGCATCAGTGGTATTGCCAGCAGTGTTTTGCAATCTTTTAAAAATTTCTTGATCTACTCACTCACGCCAATCATGTATAATCTTGGAATTATTATTGGTGTGATTTTTTTTGTACCAATTTGGGGAATAAATGGCTTGGCCTATGGTGTTATACTGGGTGCATTACTGCATCTAGCAATTCAAATCCCCTCTTTATATCGCCATGGCTTTAGATATCAACCATTGTTTTTGTGGAAAAATAAATATGTGCGCGAAATTGGCAAACTAATGATCCCACGAACCTTAGGCATGGCTGTTAGCCAAATTAATCTTTTAGTCATCACAATTTTAGCTTCAACTCTGACTGCTGGAAGTATTGCAATCTTTAATTTAGCCAATAACTTACAATTTTTTCCTATTGGTCTAATTGGAATTTCTTTTGCCATTGCCGCCTTTCCTACTTTGGCAAAATTTGTAGCCGAAGATAATAGGGAAGAAATGATAAATCAACTCTCGTCTACTATTCGTCAAATTTTATTTTTTATAATTCCCATCTCTATTGCTTTTTTACTCTTACGTGCTCAGATTGTCCGTGTGGTTTTAGGCTCAGGTGAATTTGACTGGAATGACACGATCCTTACAGCCAATACATTGGCCTTTTTCTCAATCTCTTTATTTGCACAGTGTTTAATTCCTCTACTAGCTCGTGCCTTTTATGCCTTGCACGATACATGGACACCATTTTTTGTCGGGCTTATCAGTGCTGTGGTAAATGTAATTGGAGCATTGTATTTCAGAGAGCTTTTAGGTGTCAGTGGGTTAGCACTCGGTTTTACACTCGCCATGATCGTACAAATGTCTTTGTTGTGGCTATTATTGAGAAAAAATTTGGGTACCCTACATGAATCAAAAATAATAATATCTTTTTATAAAATTTCTGTAGCCGGAATAATAATGGCCATATCAGTCCAAATATTAAAAATTCCATTAGCTAATCTAGTAGACATGACCAAATTTTGGGGAATACTAACCCAAGGATTTGTATCGGGGTTTATTGGTTTATTGGTTTATATGTTTTTTTGTTGGATGTTAAAATTAGAAGAAATGCACAGGTTCTTTGGTAGTTTAAAGAGACGGTGGTTGAAACTGACAAATGTACAAGGTGAGATTGGTAGGGCGGATGAAATCTAAACACGACCCACGACACACATAACACGACACAAAAAAAATACGTATTATAATACGTATTTTTTAAACAGGTATCCACTCTTGTCAAGACCAAAAAATAATGCTAAAATACTAACAAAATACAAGATACATGGAATAACATACAATTGTATCGTATTCCATGTATTTTGTATTTTGTTATGAATATTAGAAACTTCTGCATCATCGCCCATATTGACCACGGTAAGTCCACTCTAGCGGATCGTTTTTTGGAATTGACCGGAACCGTAGAAAAAAGGAATATGAAAGCACAAATTTTAGATGGAATGGATTTGGAACAAGAACGTGGCATTACGATTAAATTAACGCCGGTGCGGATGAAATATACAATGTCTATCATCCCGACCGATCCCGACAGAGTCGGGAGAGTGGAGGAATCCCTTTCCAATGCACAAAAAAGGGATTCCTCGGCTGACGCTCGGAATGACATTGTGTTAAACCTTATCGACACCCCCGGCCACGTAGACTTCACCTATGAAGTCTCGCGTTCTCTGGCAGCAGTTGAAGGCGCAATTCTTCTAGTTGATGCGACTCAAGGCGTGCAAGCACAAACAATTGGAAATCTATATTTAGCAATTGAACAAGATCTTACAATTATTCCGGTATTAAATAAAATTGATTTGCCCAATGCGGATGTAGAAAAAGTTAGCGCTGAAATTATCCACCTTATTGGTTGTAAAAAAGAAGACATATTAACGTGTTCAGCTAAAACTGGCGAGGGTGTAAAGGAAGTATTAGAGAAAGTGATTGAATTGGTACCTGAACCAAAAGAAAGAATGACAGGCTCGCCACGTGGTCTTATTTTTGATTCTTTTTATGATGATTATCGCGGAGTAGTGGCATCGGTGCGTATGATTGACGGCGAACTTAAAAAAGGTGACAATATAAAATTTATGGGTACTGGTGCTTTGGCCGAAGTATTAGACCTTGGTCACTACTCACCCAAAATGATCGCAGACCCAAAACTAGAAAATGGTCAGGTTGGTTATGTGGTATCAGGACTAAAAGAATTGGGTGAAGTGCGAGTTGGTGACACCATTACTTTGACAAAAAACCAGGCCAAAGAACAACTTCACGGTTACAAAGAAGTTAAGCCAATGGTCTTTGCCGGAATTTTTCCACAAGAAGGTGATGATTATAATGCTCTGCGTGACGCTGTGGATAAATTAAAATTAAGTGATTCTGCCCTTTACTACGAACCAGAGCATTCGCAAGTGCTTGGTTTTGGTTTTCGTTGTGGTTTTCTTGGCATGCTCCATCTAGATATTTTCCAAGAAAGACTGTGGCGTGAATTTGGTTTACATATTATCGCTACAGTTCCAAGCGTAGCTTATCATATATTTTTGACTAATGGTGAAAAAAAGATCACCAAGAGTCCACAGGAATTACCCAGTGTACAAAAAATCAGTCATATTGAAGAACCTTGGATGACAGTTGACATTATTACTCCTAAAAATTTTGTTGGCAATGTGATGGGGTTGGTGTCTGAACGTAAAGGAATTTATACTAACACTGAATACCTGAGTGCTGGTTCTGGTCAGCGGGCTATGTTACATTATGAAATGCCCCTTGCCTCGCTTATTACTGATTTTTATGATAAACTTAAGACAGTGACGAGTGGCTATGGCTCACTAAATTATGAATTCAAAAATTATAGAAAAGCTGACGTGGTAAAAATGGATATTATAATTGCCGATGAAGCTGTTGAATCATTATCAAGTTTAGTCTGGCGCGACGAAGCTTTTAGAATCGGCAAAAAGATTGTTAATTCTCTAAAAGATACGCTCCCCAAACAGCAATTTGTTATAAAAATTCAAGCAGCCATTGGTGGTACCATAATTGCTGGAGAAAGATTATCAGCTCTACGCAAAGATGTAACAGCCAAACTTTATGGTGGTGATGTCACGCGTAAAAATAAATTATTAGAAAAACAGAAAAAAGGTAAAAAGAAAATGCTCGCTATGGGTAAGGGTAAGGTTAATATTCCGACTGAAGCGTATTTGGCAGTGCTTAAACGTTAAAGCAATAAAATATACCGATATACTAATGGTACGAATGATACTAATGCTATACTAATTCCTGACTAGAAAAATATTAGTGTACCATTAGTATAATTAGTAAAATTTGTATATTAGTATCTTAAATTTTATGTACGGAAATAAAAAATTCAAAGCACTCTGGACTATTATAAGTATCATCGCAGTTCTCGGTATGATTTTCTTTACCATCATGCCACTGTTTTATTAAAATAAAAATATCATTGCAATACCGTGTCATTGCGAGAAGACCTGATGAAATACAGGTTGACGAAGCAATCCCACACATAAGTGCATTAATGTCTGGGATTGCCACGCCCCGATGCGAATCGGGGCTCACAATGACACAATTATTTTTGTAATTTGTAATTTATTTGGAAATTGTATTTTGTTATTTGTTTGCCTAATTTTATGTCCAAATTCAAACGCTTTCTCTCCTATAAACATCACGAAAATTTTCCTCAACACCACCACTATCAAATAGCAGTGATTTTTCTATTTGTATTTGGCATTTTTCTTTTTGTACCATACTACTTGTTAGTTGATGAATTTAATTTGAATATGAACGATTGGCAATGGTATTTCTTTATACCATTTTTAATTTTTTATTCTATATACTGCCTCAAAGAAAGAAATAAAATTGGCCCAGAAGAACGTGTAAGTCCTATGAAACGACCAATTGGTCACTGGGTACTACTTGGAATAACACTGATCGCCTTTCATCTAAAACCGCAGGATAATTATTTAGAAAAAATCCAAGCATTAGATATTTCTTTTGCAATATTTTCTTTATTTTTAGCCGATGGCTATTGGGATTTTAAAAAACATGTTTACCACAGATTTTTTAGACGGGGATAAATATGAAAAATTTACTAAAAATAATACTATATCTAATACTTTTTATAACCATTGTTTTTGGTCTTACTTATTGTGGAATAATGCTCGGGGCAAACCAACTATCTGATATATGTTTTTGGAATGGTTGTGGCTATGAATCTTTCGGCGGATTAGGATTTGTCATCGGTATAATTATTGGATCTTTGATTATATTTGGCTTAAATAAATTTTTTAAAAAATAAACATGCAAAAACTTTGGAATGTGCTTGAACCAGCACCAGAAACATTCTTATTAGAGCATCCAGAATTACCACCCGCAGTGGCTAATTTGTTATATCACAGAAACATTAGAACGCAGAAACAAATAGATGAATTTTTGAATCCTGATTATTCCGAAGATATACATGATCCATATTTATTTCGTGACATGAAAAAAGCGGTTAAACGAATTTTAAAAGCCATAGATAAGCAAGAAAAAATTGTCGTACATGGAGACTATGATGCTGATGGTGTCTCCGCTTCAGTCATATTAGTTTCAACCTTAAAAGTATTGGGTGCGAAAAATACAGAATGTTTCTTACCACACCGCGAAACAGATGGCTACGGTCTGAACACAAATACTATTCAAACCCTTACCGAAACAAAAACAGACCTACTTATCACCTGTGATTGTGGTATAAGCAATTATGATGAGGTAAAATTAGCTAATAAAAATAACATTGATGTCATAATCACCGACCATCATGCTGTTCCAGATAAATTACCTCCAGCAGTGGCCATCATTCATCCACAAGTAAAAAATGAAAAATATCCTGACAAAAATTTGGCCGGCGGTGCCGTAGCCTTTAAATTAATGCAAGGCCTACTAAAAAAACATAAAGAAGATAATGAACTATTACCGAACGGGGAAACGCACGAAGCTTTTGAAAAATGGTTATTAGACATGGTGGCGATTGCCACCGTTGCTGACATGGTCTCTCTAACAGGTGAATCTCGTACACTAACAAAATACGGTCTCATTGTCTTAAATAAAACCCAGAGAATCGGATTACAAAAATTATTATTAGAAGCTAGATTACTGGAAGAAAATGGTAAAACAAAAAAAGAAATAAGTACCACAACTATCAGTTTTCAAATCGCTCCCAGAATAAATGCCGCCGGAAGAATGAACCATGCTAATGTTGCCTACAATTTACTGATGACCGACGATCCGAACGAGGCCACCAAACTAGCCTATGAATTAGATCAAAACAATCAAGAAAGACAGAAAATGACAGAAGAACTAGTTAAACGTTCAATTGAACAAATTGAAAATGAACAAATTGACAAGCCAGTCCTATTTGTTCTAGGTGAAAATTGGTCAGCCGGCATAGTTGGCCTTATTGCTGGCAGAATAAAAGAGAGATATTACAAACCAACGATTGTTATGGCCCAAAATAATGGTGAAATCATGGGCTCAGGTCGTAGTATTGAAGGTTTTAACTTGATTGAAAGCTTGCAAGAAATGCCGGAATTATTTGAAAAATTTGGCGGACATCCCATGGCCTGTGGCTTTGGCCTAAGAGTAATTGAAAATTTGGAAGACTTTAAAAATAATTTAATTAAAAAATTTAATCAGAAAACCAAAGATATTGATATTAAACCCACACTAAAAATAGATGCGGAAGTGGAAATTGACAACGTAGATTGGGACATGTATGATGTTTTGAAAAAATTTGAACCATTTGGTGAGAACAATGGAAAACCAAAATATTTAAGCAGAAATCTAATTGTTGATAAAGTCTATCCAGTTGGCAAAGAAAATAAACATTTGCGAATTATGGTAAAAAGTGAAAGTGGAAAAATTAAAAAAACCATTGGCTGGTCACTTTGTAGCGGTAATGAAACTAATTGGTGCGAAGAACTAAAAGCTGGTGATAAAATTGATATTGTATTTGAAATTGATGTGAATGAGTGGAATGGAAACAGAAAATTACAGTTAACTATTTGTGATTTAAAAAAATCAATATGAAATTAATTATATACTCTGATGGAGGCGCTCGAGGTAATCCAGGTCCTGCTGCTACTGGTATTGTCATCAAAGACGAGATAGGAAAAACTATTGATGCCTTTGGTGAATATCTCGGCGAGCAAACAAATAATTACGCCGAATACATGGCACTAATTTCTGGACTTAGAAAAGCAAAGGAATTAAAGGCTAACGAAGTAGAATGTCTGGTTGATAGCAAGCTGGTTTGTGAACAATTAAAATGTAATTGGAAAGTAAAAGAACCCACCCTGCAAAAACTTTTTGTGATGGCCTATAATTTGTCTGTGGGGTTTAAAAAAGTAACTTACAGACACATCCCGCGCGAAAAAAACAAAGAAGCTGATGCAGAAGTAAATAAAGTGTTGGACAAGATCACATAACACACAACATATACCACGTATCATATAACAAAAAAATCCGCCTCAATGGCGGATTTATGTTACGTGTTACGTGAGTCGTGTGTCGTGCTATTCGATCCACCCTCTCCTTGTATGCAACTTAAATTCAAAAAATAACATGAGTGGAATTGCAAACCAAGCTAGGAGGGCAATTAAATTTACAAAGAAAATATTAATTATACCGGTAAAATTACCTTTAGTATCAGCTGGTAGAAAATAAAACATAGCTGCAAAAAACATTCCATTTATAACCAAACGATAAACTAGAGAAGTTGAAAATTTGCTAGGACAAGCGTGCTTAGAAAATTCTTTCAAATTACTAAAAGAAAATAAAATAAAAATTACCATGCTAAGCAATACAAAAACAATTAAATATCTATATTGACCAGAGTTAAGCCACGGCCCAATATTATCAGCAAACAATGGCATAACTGCCATAATACCAAAGCTAGCATACAAACTCAAAAAAGTGACAATCAGTTTATCTTTCTTTATAAAAAATAAATCAATAAAAAACAATACTATAAATAATAATAATGCCTGAAAATTTGGAGATAGTAATGCGTCTAAAAAAGTCATATTAATAAATTTAATTACATATATTATAACACATTTTTTAAAAAAATAATACAAATGTAAAAAACAAATCTAAAAAGTTCGTATATTTTATCTTATAAAAGTTAATAGAACACAGATCTAAC
>JBDRSF010000072.1:0-5675 GCA_043825135.1 Candidatus Magasanikiibacteriota bacterium | reverse complement strand
AAAGAATGTTTGTGAGAATAAAAAACCATCCAACCGAAGACACTTTGAATTCTTATTTGGGCTTAGTTAAACATGGAGACGGATTGAAATTGAGAGATGAGTTGTTGAATGATTTTTGGTTGAATGCTGATTGATTTTATAGTATTTTTTAGGAGTGACCCACGACCCGAGGGAGTGGGTCAATTAGTAGCAACGTTGCACCGATAACCCACTCCCTGTGGGTCGTAGGTCAATCCTGCGATTTTTTGTCATCAAAGTGGATAAATAAGTATGATAATAGATTGTCTTCCCTCTTTATTTGTGCTATCATAGTTATATATGAATGAAATCATCGGACACACTAAGACTCTAATTTTTTTTGATAAAGTAATAGAAAACGGTAATCTTAGTCATGCTTATCTATTTGTCGGACCGGAGCAAGTTGGTAAAAAAACAATAGCGCAGGAAATCGGTGCGAGACTTTTGAAAACCACTAGAGAAAAACTGAGTACAAATCCTGATTATAATTTTACCACCCAGCTGTTTGATGAAAAAACCGGTAAAACCAAAAAAAATATTACCATTGCTCAGATGCGAGGATTGCGAGAGTATTTGGGATATCGACCTTATCTTGGTGGGTATAAAGTCGCCATAATTGACGGAGCTGATAAGATGAATATAGAAGCAGCTAATGCACTTTTAAAAACTTTGGAAGAACCAAGCGAGGGTACAATATTATTTCTAATCACAGATGATGATGTAGCTTTGCCACAGACGATCAGATCTCGCTGTCAGACAATCTATTTTGGATTGTCAGCAGATAGTGATTTAGAAGTTTTACTAAAAGAAAGAAAAATTGAGGATAAAGAAATAGTAAAATTAGCTCAAGGCAGGGTTGGTAGATTGATTGACTGGTTGGAAAATGAAGGAGATTTTGCTGTTTATAAAAAAGAAATTAATAGATTTAATTCTTTGTTTGGAGCATCATTTTTTGAAAAATTAAAAAGTGTAGAAGAATTGTTTGGCGATAAGAGTGATCATATTGGAGCGCGGGAGAATTTAGATAGTATTTTATCAATTTGGCAGTCGCAAATACGCGATAGAATGCTGGTAGATTTAGGTAATAAAGAAAATAAAAATCTTTTGGACATTGAAAAGCAGATAGTTGTAACAAGGGAGTTTTTGCAACAGAATATTCATCCTAGGTTGTTGGTTGAGAATATTTTACTTTTAATACCATAATTTTTAAGTTGGATTGTTAATTTGTATGCAAAAAGTAATTGGTAAATGGTAATTGGTAAATATGATACACGTTAAGATAGAATTATTTATGTGTGTAGCAAAATTACTAATTACTAATTACTAATTACTAATTACTAATATTTATGAATAAAATAATTATTAAATTTTCTCTGCTTTTTTCCATAATATTATTTATGGGCGCAGGCTGTATTTCTTTTTCTGGCAATAGCAGTAGTACTGCTGGTCCGGCTGGTATGTTTGTGTCTACTGATAAGGGTGAGACTTGGCAACAATTAAATAGTTGGCCCACAGCTGAAGGAATAAAAAGTATTGCCGGAGTCAATGTTTATCGTATGTTTGAAGATCCTCAAGACAATAAGGCTATGTATTTGGCCAGTCGTAATGCCGGGTTGTTTTATACCTATAATGAGGGACGAACTTGGCAACAATCTGGCCCCCCATTTAATACTGGTTTTGTTTATAGTGTTGCAGTTCACCCTAAGAATAAATGTATTATTTATGCTACTAATGGACGTCAGGTTTTTAGAACAGATGATTGTTCGCGTAATTGGGTAGAGATGTATAGAGAGTCACGTTCAACTGTTTCAATCAATAGTTTGGGATTTAATAATTTTGCTCCTTATGAAATATATTTAGGACAGTCCAATGGAGATCTTTTGCGTAGCTATGATAGTGGTAATAGCTGGAGTGTAACCAGTAGATTTGGTGATCGAGTAATGTATATTATAAGTAGTCCAACTGAGGAAGGTTTATACTATATTGTTACTACTAAAAATGGTCTTTATCGCAGTGAGGATGGAGCTAAGACTTGGGTTTCTCTAAAAGATAAATTAGCCAAATTTTCTGGTGGATTAGAATACAGAAGACATTTACTTCATCCAACAGATCCAAATACATTCTATTGGATTTCCACTTATGGTATTTTACGTACCAAAGATAGAGGAGAAAATTGGGAAGCCTATGATTTGATTCATCCACCTGGAAGTGCAAATATCTATGCCTTTGCAGTGGATCCAAGTAATGATAATAATATTTATTATACTGCTACCATAGGGGATAGATCAACTTTTTACAAAAGTTTGGATGGGGGTAAAAATTGGATTACTAAAAAATTACCATCCAGTCAGTATCCAGTTATGCTTCGGGTTCATCCTGAAAGTACTAATATTTTGTATCTAGGTTATACTATACCTCCAGAAACGAAGAAAACAGCACCTAAATTGTATTAGTAATTAATAGTTGAAGGAATAAAGAACAAGAATTAAGGAGTAAGGAAAAAATAAGATAATTCAATTAATTTAAAAAAATATGAGTTTGATAGACGAACGTAAGGGGGAATTTGGAAAAGCTATAGAGCATTTTAAAAATGACATTATATCTCTGCGGACTGGTCGGGCGACTCCGGCATTGGTAGAAGATATAATAGTAGATGCCTATGGTGGTAAGCAACCAATCAAAGCTGTTGCCTCTATTTCAGTTCAAGATGCCAAGACTGTTGTCGTGGAACCTTGGGATAAAGGTTTGATTCAGGCAATTGATACTGCCATTCGTAATTCGCAATTAGGTATTAATCCAGTTAATGATGGTAAATTAATTCGTCTACCTTTGCCTGATTTGACTCAGGACAGAAGACAGGAACTAATCAAGGTGTTGCATCAAAAGCTTGAGGGCGCTAGAGTTGCTATTAGAAAAATTAGAGAAGATATTCGTGATGAGATTGATAAGCAATTTAAGGATAGTGAGATAGGTGAAGATGTAAAATATAAATTACAAGAAGAATTAGAAAAAGTTGTTAAGGACTATAATGAGAAAGTAAAAGGGATTGGTGATGAAAAAGAAGTGGAGATAACGACTATTTAACATTTTACAATTGACATTTGACACATAACAATCCTGTGAAAGTGGGGTTGTTTTTGTTTGTGAAAACTCACCCCAACCCCTCTCTTGCGAAGAGAGGGGCTTTTTTTATTCCCCCTTCTCTTCACAAGAGAAGGGGGTTAGGGGGATGAGTTATCGCCATCTCTTGATTTTTTTATCACATTATGCCATAATTACTCCAGTTCCTTGTATTATTCGAGTGTCTAAACACAAATGCCCCAATGCTAGATTTGGGGCGAAGGGAGATGAGAAGATGAAGATGAGTTTGAGACGAGCACTATGCATTTTAGCGGTTGTGGCATTGACCATACTTGGTATGGTCACTCTTTTCATTTACCTAGACCCAGAGCACAAGGTGGGTCAACCGACAGGGCAGGAGGTCGTGCAGGAGGCGTTGAAAGCAGGAGGCGAGCTCGGTATAGAGTCTGCTCTCAAGATAGGCAAGATAGTTCGAAATGTCAGAGAGAACGAACAGTCCGACTGCAAGGAAGCTATGGAGCGTATGAGAGCAGGTGTTCGCAACTGCTTGCAGTTGGACTTGTCCGATGAGGATAAGTTGAAGTGCGTCAATGACAACACTTACATGCATTCGGCGCTGTATACAGGAGAGGATCCTCCAGAACAGAACGTCTGGGGTGAACGACGAGAAAAATTGACAGAAGAGAAGCTTGTTGAAGATATGATCTTGATCAGAGGTCTCGTGCGTGACTGTCTCGAGCGAGAGGGCATTCTAGGCGGTGAATCTAGTAGGCTCGATTGCGTCAATATCAAGACCTATTGGCTGACAGCGCCTTACACTGGTGAAGCTATACCAGAGATCATGAAGGGGGGGCCTTTTTAGAAAACACGAGCAAAGGAGGGGGGTCACGGCTGTTTTCTAGCAAACAGTCGTGACAAATCCCGTTTCACAATACACATATCACGAATCACATAACAACCTTGCTAATGCAGGTTTTTTTGATACGTGTTATGTGATATGTGTTACGTGAATAAGGCTCTTGATTTTTTTTAGCCAAAATGATATTATTAGTCTATGTTTAATTCTATATTTAATTCTATACTTATGTTAGAATCACTCGAAACAATCGTCTCCTTTGCCAAACGACGTGGTTTTATATTTCAATCATCTGAGATCTACGGTGGTTTGTCATCTTGTTATGATTATGGTCCGCTTGGGGTTGAACTCAAAAATAATGTAAAAAAAGCTTGGTGGAAAGCGATGGTTCAAGATCGTAATGATGTAGTCGGATTAGATGCGTCAATTCTTATGGCACCCAAGGTTTGGGAAGCTAGTGGACATTTAGAAGGATTTACTGATCCATTAGTTGATTGTAAAGAATGTAAAAAACGTTGGCGAGCTGATCATTTATTAGAAGCCAAAGGTATTAAGCCGACTTTTCAACCGGGTGATTGGGGTAAGCATGATATCAAATGTCCAGAGTGTGGTGGTGATTTGACTGAGGTTCGTAATTTTAATCTGATGTTTAAAACTCAGATGGGGGCTGTAGAAGAAGAAGCAAGTGAGGTTTATCTTCGTCCTGAGACTTGCCAGGGGATTTATACCAATTTTTTAAATGTTCAACAGAGCATGAGAAAAAAACTTCCATTTGGTATTGCCCAGATTGGAAAGGCATTTCGAAATGAAATAACTCCGGGTCATTTTACTTTCCGTACCCGTGAATTTGAACAAATGGAACAACAATATTTTTGTCACCCAGACGAGAAGAAAAAAATATTTGATATGTGGCAAGAATTGCGAATGCAATGGTATTTAGATTTGGGAATTAAAAAAGCCAATTTACAATTTCGTGAACACGAAAAAACTGAATTAGCCCACTATGCAGCCAGAGCGTTAGACATTGAATACAACTATCCAGCCATGGGATTTAAAGAGTTAGCTGGTGTCCATGACAGAGGCGATTGGGATCTCACACGCCACAGTGAATTTAGCGGTGAAAAATTGGAATATTTTGATCAAGAAAAAAATGAAAAATTTATTCCTCATATTATTGAAACATCAGATGGGGCTGATCGAGCAACTCTTGCTTTTTTGGTAGATGCTTATGATGAAGTAGAGACTAGAAGTGGTGAAGAGGATGGTAAACATGAAAAAGAAGTTGTGTTACGTTTACATAAAGACCTAGCTCCAATCAAAGTGGCTATTTTGCCATTGTCAAAAAAAGAGCCTTTGCAAAAATTATCAGATGAAATTCAAACCGAATTACGACAAGATTGGATGACAATGTATGATGAGACCGGTTCAATTGGTAAACGTTACCGACGTCAAGATGAAATTGGTACACCATATTGTGTGACTGTTGATTTTGATAGTTTGGAAGATAAGGCGGTTACAGTTCGCGATCGTGATACTATGGAACAGGAACGTATTGCCATAAGCACACTTAAAGAGTGGTTTAAAGAAAAATTGGGCTAATTACTTGTCATCCCGACCCCATTCGACTTTGCTCAGGGCAGGCTCCGTGGAGGGATCCCTTTAGAAATTGAGATAGTTGGATATAAATCGAGATAGGGAGATAAAAAATATCCGGTAGCAT
>JBDRSF010000071.1:0-6891 GCA_043825135.1 Candidatus Magasanikiibacteriota bacterium | reverse complement strand
GAAAAAAGAAAAACAGCTCTCCCCTATTGAGAGAAAAATGAATGATTTTGTGACTGATTATCTCACCCATATTCCTTTGATACAAAAAATATTTTTTGTAGAGCATATGCACACCATGGTACATGCTGGTTTATCTTTAGTAGAATCATTGGAAACTTTAGCCAAAGAAATAGAAAATAAAAAACTTAGAAAAATAATTGGTGAAATAAAGCAAGATATTGAAAAAGGACAACCTCTGGGACAGGTATTGGCTAAGTATCCAAAAGCATTTCCACCAATCTATGTAAAAATGATTGAAGCTGGTGAGATAGCTGGTAAACTGGAAGAATCACTGAAACAAGTCGTTAGCCAAATGAAAAAAAATAGTAAATTAATTTCCAGTGTCCGTGGAGCCATGATATATCCCGCTGTTGTAATAACCGCCATGGTTGCAATAGGTATTATGATGGTCACAGTCGTATTACCAAAACTAACTATTCTTTTTCAAGAATTTGATGCTGAATTACCACTGGCAACTCGAGTACTTATCGTAATTACTGACTTTGCCAGTCAACCAAAAAATTTAATTATGATAATTATAGGTCTCGTTGCAATTATAATTTTGTTCTCATTGTCCTTAAAAAAATATCCTAAATTCAGACGAACTATACATAATTTAAATCTCCACCTGCCTATTTTTGGCAGAATTATTAAAAAAATTAATTTAGCTCGTTTTTCTCTAACTCTTTCTTCGCTCTTACAAAGTGCAATTCCGATTGTCCAAGCAGTTGAAATTACTGGCGACACTTGTGGTAATGTTCTTTATCGTGACTATTTAAAAAATACTGCTGAAAAAATAAAAACTGGTACACCCTTATCAGAAATACTAAGAGAAGCTGATCAATTATTTCCTCCCATGGTAACTGAAATGATAATGGTTGGGGAACGAACCGGTGAAATAGACCAACTTTTGGATGAGCTGGCAAATTTTTATAGTGAAGAGGTTGACAAAACCATGAAAAATTTTACAACCATTATTGAACCGGTAATAATTTTATTATTAGGCTTGGCCGTAGCAGGAATAGCAGTAGCTGTCATCATGCCGATGTATACACTTGTGCAAGCATTCTAACAAAATACAAGATACATAGAATACGATACAAGCACACTTGTCATCGTATTTTTTTCTCTCCACCAAAACTCTTTTTTGTGGTATAATATAGACAATAGACAAAATTCATGGATCAATATACGAATTGTATTTTATTCCATGTATTTTGTATATTATCTTTATGTTTACCAACCCCTTCCCCAATGCCTTTGGATTAGATATTGGAGACCTGTCAATAAAACTGGTTCAGCTTAGTAACCATTCTTTTTTTCACAAAAATGCTAATTACAAACTGGATAATTATCGTTCAATAAATTTACCACCCGGATTAATTGTTAATGGTGAATTACAAAAACCAGAAGAAGTTAGAAAAAGAATCCTAAGACTTCTAAAAGGATATTCCAAACAAAAACCTATCAAAAGCCCTTGGGTAGTAGTCTCTCTGCCCGAAACTCAAAGTTTTATAAAACATATTAAAATAAAAAAACCATTAGAGGAATTAATTGATGATGACATTGTACTTAACGCCAGTAAACATATTCCTTTTGACGCTGACAATTATTATTTACAATGGCAAATAATACCTTCCCAAGATGAAACTAATACCACTAATTTATTAATTGGTGCTGTCCCAAAAATAATTTCTAATAGCTATACATATTTAATGGAAAGTTTAGGTCTGGGAGTACTCGCATTAGAAATTGAAGCTCTGGCTTTGGCCCGCTCAATGATAACAGCTAATAAAAAATATAATAATGAGGCCAGGGCAATTCTCCATATTAGCGCCACCAGATCTAGCTTAATAATTCATGATCATGATGTTATCCAATTTAGTACGTCATTGCCTTATTCTGGTGAAATATTAACAACAGCTTTATCACAAAAATTAAAGATATCTTACGAAGAAGCCGAGGATTTGAAAAGAAATACTCAGGCTTCATACAAAAAAGGTAAAGACAAAGTTTGGAAAATAGTTTTTGACAATAACAAAGAATTGATTGATTCCATAAAAAACTCAATTGACTTTTATTACTCCCATTTCGCAGATGCTAATAAAATAACCAAAATAATAATGTGTGGCGGTGGATCAAATTTAAAAAATTTAGACAAAGTTATTTCTAGTAAACTTAAAATTGTTACCCGTCCTGGTAGACCTTGGAAAAATTTATCACCAAATACAAACATAGAAATACCATCAAAAGAATCACTCTCATATGCCATAGCCATTGGTCTAGCTTTGCGCGCAGCTGATAATCCATATTTTACTCATGACATAATATAAGAATCTTCTTAAAATATGATCCCATCTCGTTTAAATTTATTATCACCAGAAAAGAGAAGGCATCTTAGTTCTTTGTCTAATTTTCAATTTATAAAAAATATTTTAGAATTACTTCTTATTATCATCTGTTTGGGAGGAATGGTACTATTAGGCGGACAATATATCTTACAAAACTATCTGGATGAATTAACCGCATCATTATTAACTATGCAAAACCAACATGTGGGAACAAATAGACAGATAAAAGAAATTAATTCTATTTTATTAAAGACAGAAAAAATTCAAAAAGAATATCACCCCATAACACCACTCATTCCAGAAATAGTTTCTGCTATTCCAGCCGATATAACACTACAAAGCCTGACATTTTCAATTGACTCTAGCTCTATATTATTTAATGGCCATTCAACCAACCGAGATACATTATTATTATTTCAGAAACAATTAGAAGAAGTTGGCTGGATAAATTTAGTTGAAATTCCAATCTCGCAATTAACTGAAAAGGAAAATGTAGATTTTTCTTTTGGCGCTAAAACAGATATAAAATAAATATGAAGACTCCTTCTCTAAAAAAGAAACTAGTCTCAATTGTCTTGATAATACTAGGAGTACTATTTGCCATTAGTTTTTTTATAATTTTTCCTTCAGTTCAAAAAATATCTAAATTAAAGACAGGTATAGACCAATTACAAAATGAATTGGAACAAAAATACATAAACTCACAAAAACTACGCCGTACCATGAGAGAAATGGATGATGTAAAAATTCAATCAAAAATCTTCACACAGGCTGTAATAAAGGACAAACAAGAATTAGAAATAATAACAACTTTAGAAGATTTGGCTCAAAAAAATTCAATTGATCAAACACTTAACGTTTCTTTGGTTGGCGACAACACAAAAAACGATAAAAAAAACAACCCAACCGACCTCTCTAAGTATTATGAGTTGTCTTTTTTAAATAACGGTTTTTTTGAAAATCATATAAACTATTTACATGACCTAGAGAGGTTGCCTTATTATATAATCATAAAGAATATTAAATTTGAAAAACGCCAAGGAATTAGTAACGTTGATGATAAAAAAACACCTGTTACCCTTAGTTTTACTGGAATAATATATGTGGAATCACAATAAAAATAATTTTATAAATATTCCTGAATATAGACAGTATTCACGCCTACGTTTTTTGAGTTTTTTTATAATTACTACATTAGGTGCTACAACTATAATCGGTATCTTATTTATTTATACTAATATTTACAATGCCATCGGACAAACTCAGACAATGTTAAATCTAAACAGCAATCTTGCCATTGAACTTATTGATTTTGCCAGATACGATAAGGTTGACAAAGCTTGGAAAGAGAAGTATAGTGATGAAGAAATAGTTATCACTAGAGACCCCTTTAATGCGGTCGTTGGGGTAGTGGAGATAGAAGAAGAGATAGAATAAATTTCTAACTGTCATTGCGCCGTGCCCACCTTTGGAGGGAGCCCCGCCCACAAGGCGGGGCGTGGCAATGACAGGTTTTCCTATTTTCAATTTCAAATAAAAATCATTTTTATTATATGAACAAGTATCTATTTTCCCTCGGTCATCAACCACATATCTCAATCGCCGAAATCCAGGCGGTTTTTTCGCGATTACAAATTAACACATCAACAGAGCAACCCACCAATTCGGCGGGCAGGCAGAACAACACCTTTTTTATTATTAAAACCAAGGATGAACTAAATTGCGAAGAACTGATAAATAAATTAGGTGGCACGATTAAGATTGCAAAAAAAATTATCCCGCCTACGGACGGTCCGCCTATTCGGACGGACTCCTGCCCAAGGCGGAGGATCCCTGCAGAAGGCGGGAAAGAAAATAATATAACTGATTTTCTTGCCAAAACCCCACCGGAATTTAAAATACAATTTTCTCTCTCTGGACCAAACAGTAAAAAAATAGCCATGGCAGTAAAAAAAGAATTAAAAACCATGGGACGATCGGTCAGATACATTGAACCAAAAAACACAGCCACTATTTTGCATAATAAATTAATAAAAAAACAAGGTGATCTAACAATTTTTGAAGATGAAATTTTTGTGACCAAAGCCATCCAGCCATTTGAAGAATTTGGTGAGCGTGATTATAAACGACCTGGTACTGACAGTTTTAGCGGTATGCTACCACCGAAATTAGCAAGAATTATGATTAATTTAGGTATCAGCAATGTAGAGACGAGGCATTGCCTCGTCTCTACGCCGAATAATTTTATTTTATTAGACCCTTTCTGCGGTTCCGGCACAGTCCTTACTGAAGCCATTGATCTAGGATTTACCAATCTAATCGGTTCAGATATTTCTGAAAAAGCAATTGAAGATACTAAAAAAAATATAGAGTGGCAAATTAAAAGCTATCGGCTATCGGCTATCAGCTATCAATCACACCTAGTTGACGCGACGAAACTTTCAACCAAACTTAAACCAAACTCAGTAGATCTCATTGTCTCCGAACCATATCTCGGTAAACCTCTGCGTGGTAATGAAAACAAACTAACCTTACAAAAACAAACTAACGACCTGGCTGATCTGTATACAAAAGCTTTTAAAGAATTTTATAAAACACTAAAAAAGGATGGTATAGTAATTTTCATAATCCCTAAATTTAAATACAAAGATGAATGGGTAGAAATTGATTGTTTAGATAAAATTAAAAAAGCTGGTTTTAAAATTATTCCACTCGGCATGGATTCTCCCCCCTGCCAAGGGGGGATTAAGGGGGGTCTTACCTATCACCGACCAAAACAACATGTGGCGAGAGTGATTTGGGGATTTAAAATTAAGGAATAAAGAATAAGGAGTAAGGAGTAAATTAACCCACCAATCGGTGGGTTTTTTGTCCCCTCCTTGTGGAGCCTGCCTGCCGGCAGGCAGGGAGGGGCACCTCGTCACGACCACAGTCGGGACGGGTGGGGTGGTGTTCGCATTAATACGAGATTAGTAATCCCACAGAAGCAAACCACCCCGTCTTCCGATGCGAATCGGAATCCACCCCTCCTTCGAAAGGAGGGGACAAATCAACTTTTTCCCTCAACCCAGCCAAATCACTTCAAAGGGGTCTTGACCCCGCACCATTCTGGCAACGTCTGGTAATAATCCACTACCCCAAGCCGTGAGGCGCCTACCGGCTTAAATTATCATTAAACCACTATATGTCTTCAGAATGGTGCAGGGGTTGACAAAAGTGTTAAAATATGCTATGATATATTGTTATAATCGTACCTTTTTTGAATTGGTAAGTGCCTATTTGTGTATTATTTTAATCAAATTTAATGCCTAAATAGGTGCAAATCAACCCAAACGTAGAGGTAATAAAGATGAACTGGATCATTTGGACTCTCATCGTCGTCGTGGTCATAACCAGCTCCATCGCCATCTTCCTCGGCAGGGAGATGCTCAAGAAGTTTGGCTACATGCACAGCTTCGTGCAGAGCTCGAACCAATTGATCACGTGGAGCTACTCCGGTGGCCGAAAATCCGGAATGTACAACATCGTACTCCGGGGACCCAAAAACTTCTCAGCACTGGTTGGCTTCAATCTGAAGATACCGGTGCTGGGATATAGTGGATACGACTACTACGGCCAGGTTGACTCGAACCAGAACGGTGTGGCCGTCATTTCCACTTACCTCGGAAAAGGGGCAACCGAATTCCAATTCTTGGTAAGTCGAGACCTCGAACACTGTTCGATAGAAGTGGCCTCCGGCCTCTTCATCGACCAGGAGCTCACCCCCGATGTGGTCTATCCGCCACATTGGTACCAGAAACTCGGCTTCTATGGCTGACCCCCCCGCTGACAGGAGCGGAACAACTACGTTCTTTTACGGAGAAGCCTGTCCAACTTCTCCCACTGACTATTTTTTCTAAACTTTTAGAAAAAATTGAGGAATAAAAAACTAGCTTTATTGCTAGTTTTTTATTTTAAAATAATCACTAAATCTAATCACAGCAAAAACCTGGGGGTTTGGGGGTAAAACTGTTTGAGCCCCCATTCGTATTGCCAATGATTACTTACTTAGTAGCTATGGGGCGAGTTTTTTACCCCCAAAACTTGGCGCCTGTCCCGAGCGTAGCCGAGGGATTACTTTTTGGTTACAAAAAGTAAAAGCACAATCTTGGTAATAAAAATAAAATAATTTCATAATGATATTAAAATAGTAAAAACAAAAACCTCGCCACTAAATTGGACGAGGTATTTTCTAAAAAAATAACAATAAAATAAGTTAGTCTCAAGAATCTAACGCAACAATTTCACAAGTCCCGGAGGGACGAAATATAGTAGCCAGGGAATTTATTCCCTGGAAGATATTGATCTTTATCACTAGCCCCGGAGGGGCGGCATAGGGTATGTCGCCCCTCCGGGGCTAGCTCTTAAAATGATTTCTCACCGGGAGCTAAAGCACCCGGCTACTATATACCACCCCTCCGGGGTTAAAAATTTGTTGCGTTAGAAACTTGAATCCAAGTAA
>JBDRSF010000070.1:0-12135 GCA_043825135.1 Candidatus Magasanikiibacteriota bacterium | reverse complement strand
ATTAATTATTTTTAAATATTATTTTTATACCACTCATAGCTCATCTTAATGCCATCCTCGAGCTCAACCTTATGTTTCCACCCCAATTCATACATCTTTGATATATCAAGCAACTTTCGAGGAGGACCATCTGGTTTTAATGTATCCCAGACAATTTCACCATCAAATTCTATCACTTTCTTAACAATTTGGGCCAATTCTTTAATACTTATATCTTCCCCCACTCCTAAATTCATAAATATCTCACCAGCTTCATTCTGTTCTTTGGTGGGATTGAAATTATTCATTAAAAATAAACAACCATCAGCCATATCGTCTACATAAAGAAATTCGCGTTTTGGTGATCCTGTACCCCAAGCCACTACTTCAGTATCTCCCCTCTCTTTGGCTTCATGAAACTTGCGGATTAGGGCTGGTAAAACATGAGAATTTTGTAAATCAAAATTGTCACCTGATCCATACAAATTTGTTGGCATGACGGCGATGTAATTTGTACCATACTGTCGATTATAGCTCTGACACATTTTTATACCTGCTATTTTTGCAATAGCATAAGGTTCATTGGTAGGTTCTAAATAACCAGACAATAAATATTCTTCTTTCATTGGCTGGGGACAATCTCTAGGATAGATACAGGATGAACCTAAAAATAATAATTTCTTAACCTTATTTAAGTACGCTTGATGAATAATATTATTTTGAATTTGCAAATTTTGAAAAATAAAATTAGCTGGATAAGTATTATTACCCAAAATACCCCCTACTTTAGCCGCCGCCAAAAATATATACTCTGGTTTTTCTGTAGTAAAAAAATTAGCCACAGATTTTTGATCCAACAAATCTAATTCCTCATGAGTTCGAGTTACTAAATTAGTAAAACCTCCAAACTCTAACTTACGAACAATGGCAGAACCAACAAGCCCACGATGCCCGGCTATATAAATTTTTACGTCTTTTTCCATACAAAACTTTTCCCTAAAAAATATTTAAATATTTTCAATATTTTTAACATTCATCCATTGTTCAATCATTTCATCCATCAAAGCCTCAAAACTGTATTCCGGCTTCCACCCTAATTGTGTGCGAATTTTTGTTGAATCACCTTTTAAATAAGGAAGCTCTTCTGGTCGTAAATATTTAGGATTTATTTTTACATAATCTTCATAATTTAATCCTAGTTTTGTAAATACATATTTACACATATCTCTAACTGATCGCGTTTCACCAGTCGCCACCACCCAGTCCCCTGGCTTCTCTTGTTGCAAAATTAAATGCATTGCTCTTACATAGTCTTTGGCATGACCCCAATCTCTATATGAATCCATATTACCCATCTCAAGACTATCTTGTAAACCTAATTTAATTTTTACTGCAGCTTTTACAACTTTGTTGGTAACGAAATTACTGGCCCTTCTAGGACTTTCATGATTGAATAATATTCCATTAGACGCATGTAATTTATAAGCATTTCGATAATTACGAACCAAACTATAACTAAATAACTTAGCACAACCATAAGGTGAAACTGGCGTCATGTGTGTAGTTTCTCGTTGGTAACCATCCTCCTCTACTGAAGTACCAAACATTTCCGATGAACTAGCCTGATAAAACTTAGCATCAGGACACACGTTCCTATAAGCTTCTAGTAAATTCAATACTCCAAGAGCATTAGTCTGAACGGTAAATTGAGGGATGTCAGAACTAATTCTGACATGGCTTTGCGCCGCCAAATTATATATTTCGTCTGGTTTAAATAATCTTAGTGCGCGTTCTAATGAAGATTGATCTAAAAGATCTCCGTATTCTAATTTAACATCAAGGCCATTAATTCTATTTTCTTGATGTTCAGGAGTGGAATTTCTTCTTACTATCCCGCAAACCTCATAGCCAAGAGACAACAAATATTCGGCTAGATAACTGCCGTCTTGTCCAGCTATACCAGTTATGAAAGCTTTTTTCATGTGTTTATATTATTTATTAAAATTTAATTTTATATATTTGAAAACATCGGTTACATCTGGACCATCTCCACAATCAGGTTCAGGATGACATTCATACCTATCACCAAATTTTATATCTAAATCAAATTCATCTACAATTTCTTTTAAGGATGCAGTGTTATAGGAACAAACATTTTCTATTCCATTTTTTCCAAATTTTGAAAAAATAATTTTGGCTGCTACATCTACATCAATAAATGTATATCTTGAATCACTAGACACAAACAAAGGATTTCCATTCAAGATATCATATATTATTCCTTTAGTCAATCCCTGTCCAAACAAATTCCCCAGTCTAATAACAAGATTATTTGGATTATTATTTATTACTAACTGTTCTGCTAAATATTTATTTATCCCATACGGATGATCCAACTGACATTTGGCAGATATAGTACTTATTTGAATTAATTTATCATAATTCCAATTATAGACAATCTCCGCTGTGAAACCAACCGTGGAATAAAAGTCTTTTAGCGGATTATTTAGTGCCCAATATCTTTTTGATGGGGTTGCTGAATTGATCAATATATCAAATTTTGTATCTATAAAATTATTATAGTTTTCACGATTTATTTTTATCAGTTCATTATCAGTTTTTGATATTACCCTACATAAGGCTGATCCAACAAAACCATCGCATCCTATTATTCCTATTTTCATAATTTTTCTAAATTATAGATTCAACTCTAAATGTATCGGATTCATAATCCATACCACCTCTTTTTCCTACTGAAAAGACAATAAATTCATTGCCTTTGTTTGTTATTTTAAGCGTATGTATTTCATTTGGATCGGTGGATATCAAATCTCCAATTTTAGTTAAATACATTTTTGCTGGCTCATCAGAATCAACCGGTTTGTACCAATATTCTAGTTCGCCCTTTGTAATCAACATATGTTGGGTAGTTTCCTTATGGTAATGATTACCACGAATAATATTAGGTTCTGATATTACTACTGCCACGTGGTTTATTGTAGTATCGTAAAAAACATCAGCTATAATACCACGTGAATCCCTATGAATTTCCAAAGATGGATTTCCATCTTCGTATATATTTATAACTTTCATATTTCAATAAATTTAATTTTTGAATTAATTTTTAATAATATTTTTTTTAAACCATCTGATATATTCCAAGACAAAATTAAAGCATATACCTCATCGTAATTTCCAAATACATCATCAGATACAATAGGAATTCTAGTTAGCGGTGTGAACTTACCCTGTTTATATTCTGAACTATCAGTTATATAATCCAACACAGATGCGTCAATTCTATAATAATTTAAAAAAGTGTTCGCTTTTGCAGCAGCCCCCACTCCTATGATAGGAATATTAGGCTGATTAATTTTAATATCAAACAAGCGTCTAAGAAATAAATTTCTAGAAATAAGTAATTTCTTCTGCCATTCAATATAAGTTTCAGGTCTAAATAATCCTATCTCGTCCTCGCGCCTAATAGCCTCAGCTATTTTATCCATCAATTTAGGACTACTTGATTTTCTTGAATAAACTCGAATAGAGCCACCATGATAATCAACATTATCATAATCAAAAATCTCTAAACCGGCCGCTTTTAGTAGGTTATAAGAAGATTTAATAGTAAAATAACTGACATGTTCATGATATATTTGATCAAATTTTTTTGATTGAATTGTATCCTTCCAATAGGGCAACTCAAAAACAAACACGCCATCATCACTTAATAAATCGGATACCCCTTTAACAAAATCTAAAGGATCATTTGAGTGATTAAGCACATTATTGGCTATTATTAATTCAAATTTGCCATACTTTTTTTCAATATTTTCAGCCAAATCTTGATTAAAAATTGCATTAATAGTATCTATTCCTTTTTCCGATGATATCTCACACATCTTTTCAGATGAATCTACACCTAAAGCTAAATTTTTTGGTAAAAAATTATTTAGCAAATAGCCATCATTAGACCCAATTTCAATGACTTTTTTATTCACAATACCAAAACGATCCCTAACTGTTTTATAATAATTATCCCAGTGATCTCTAGAAAATTGAGAATTGGATGATGTGTATGAATATGAATATAGGTTATATCTATCAAAGTCATTCGTCATATATCCTAATTGAATCTGCCCAGAATTAGCATTTAAATAAACTTCTAACGGTAAAACAGGCTCAGATAATCCTAGCTGTTCTTTGCCTATAAAGGTATCTGCATATGGGTGCATTCCCAAACCCAAAATCTTAACCACGGGCTCACCTGTTATTAGACAATTAGTTGTCAATTGATTGTTTGTCTGTTTCAATTCCATAATAAGGTCCGTTTTTAAATTCATAAAACTTGGTATTGTCTTCTAATACTTCTAAACCATGCCCACCCCTAAATAAAACAATACAATCACCTGGTTCCAATATCACTTCCTCTAAAAAGGAATCGTCCAAATCATAAAGGGTTGCTTTTAGTTTACCAGAAAAAATTACCCACGCTTCTTGGGTAAGATTAGTTGTTCTATCCTGAAAATTATGTTTATGTGATTTAATTTTGATGTCTGATCTTAAATTTCTTGCACTCACCTGTATAAATTCACTGGCAGGACTTAGTTCATTTCTATAATCAGATATTTTTTCATTTGAAATATAAGATGCTATCAATGTGAGGGGTTCTAATTTTGAAAATATTTTTATCATAGTACTTAGTTTCAAAATTTAGTTAACCCTAAAATAGAATTTGCCACTGACTTTCCTTGTTCATCAAATACAGCCCCCTCATCTACAGCTTCTTGCAAAATCTCTTTTGCCTTGTCAACATCTCCAGTCTGTTGATAAATCAAGGCCATCCTCCACCAACCCTCTCCAATTTTTGGATCATCATCTATGCTGTCTTGTAATAATTTTATTGCCTCATCTGTTTTATTTATCTGTACTTTAAGTGCTGACAAGGTATATTGTATTTGTTGTCTTTTTGGTGATTGACTAAGTGCGTATTCTAACAATCTTTCTGACTCAGATAACAATGAAATATCTCTTTTTATCTGTGCTCCAGACATAAGCAATTGAGCGAGACGTATATGTATCCTAATATCAAGTGGATGCAGATCTATATTTTTTTTCAATTCGCCAGATGTTAGATCATAAAGCATCTCAGCGATTTTTATATTTTCATTTTTTTGCATCGACTGAATTATAACCTGTGCAGACGTATTAGAAAAATCATTTCTTATGTCATCTATATGAGGCGACGGTATGCTCGTGGCAACATCATAAGAATCTACAAAATTTCTACCAGCTTGCAGATTTCTTATGGCTACTAATGTTGCCTTGTTGGCTCGAGCTGGGTTGATATTGGTGGAATAGATTAATAATAGAATAATAAATGCCACTATTACTGTTAAACCCCAAGAAAAAGGTTTAGAGTTTTTCATTTCATTACTGACGGCTGACGGCTGACGGCTGACGGCTGAATTGACGAAGGCAAGAAAAAAGAAAAAATAGAGATAAGATGTTGGATTTTCAAATACTGTTACTAAACTTATTAAATGAGCAATCAAAAATGCGGATCCAACACTTACTATGTGTGCATCTATATCCCTGGCTCGATATTTCTTCCATAGCATGATAATTGCCACAATATAAATTCCAAAATACAGGATAATACCAACACCACCCTGCACTGCCAAAGTATTCATAACCACACTATGAGCATTATCAAACCAAGTTTCACCCCAACCATGCTCTAGAAATTCTGACCGATAGTATTTATTATAAGCATAATAATAATTATTTGGTCCCCAGCCAAAGATCGGTCTTTCTTGCCAAGCATCTACAGCAATACTCCAAGCCATAATACGAGTACTTGCAGTGCCTCCAAAAATTTGAGTATTTACCAAGCGACCAACCGCTGGAATACTTTTTACAAAATCGGTTTGTCTAAAATTAAATAATAATCCCATTAATATAATACCCAAAATTATTAGACCACCAAGACCTCGTCTAATTTTTTTATGTTCTTTTAAACTAAAAAGGTATGAAATCATCAAAATACCAAGTCCAGTAATCAAACCTAACAAAGCACCACGAGTACCACCACCAAAAACTCCCCAAAAACTAAGTAAGCCAACTATCACAGCAAACCAAAACCAACCTGAACAAAGCCTGAGAGAACCTTTCTTTGCATATTCTTTGATAGCCAGTAAAAAACCCACAAACATCAAAAACAACCCGTAGCCACTAAAATAAATTGAATTGCCGAGTGTTGCAGACACACGGGCTGTGACTCCGCCATTTAAAAGCAAATCATGATTGACGTATGTCTGTAAAAATCCGGTAAACATAACTAATCCTCCAGCAAACAAAAACACTCTCATCAACCACTTCCACTCATCCCAGCCTTTGACAACTGAAGTAGTAATGAAATAATAAAGTACATAATGAGTAATGGTAAATAAACCCAACATTCTCTCATGATTATCCCAAAAACTACGATACCAATCCACGCCAGTGAAAGTAGAAATAGCAAAACTAAGATAAAATAATAAAACTACAATATTTAAAAAATTTAATTTGGGACAATACTTTTGCCAATTGCTTGAGAGAAGTAGTAAATAAACACCAAGCATCAACATTACCAAAGTCCTAAACCAAATAATTTTGGGAACAATAAAGGGGAAAATATAACTTCCTGGTATAATAATCAATGGCACAAAGAAAGTTGCACCAATTAATATTTTGATAAGATATTCTAGTTTTTTTTGCATAAATATTAGAGTCAAAAGTCTGTAAAGTCCTTAAAGTCTAAAGTCTGTGAAGTCGAAAGTCCATAAAGTCCGTAAAGTCTGTAAAGTCACGACTTTTGACTTTATAGACTTTCGACTTTAGACTTTGTTGACTTTCGGCTTTGTTGACTATTTTAATGTTTTAATAAACCCGGAAATTAATTTAGAAATTTCAAGAGATAGATCATAATATTTTCTTGATTCTTCTTGTGAAATATAACCTAGATCGTGCGCGAGATAAATCATAGAACGAACCTCACCACAAGAACCCTTAGCAATAAATAAAAATCTTGAAAATTCTTTATCACTTTTTCTTTCAAAACCCTCTGCTATATTATTCATAATAGAGACGCTTGCTCTTTGTATTTGGTCTCTAAATCCGTAATCCTTACATGTTTGAAATGATTTATAAATATCCAATGTTAAAAGTTTTGCTTTTTGCCACGCAATAATATCTTCAAATTTTTCTATTTTCATATAAGATTATTGACTTTATGGACTTTCGACTCCACAGACTTTATGACTTTATGGACTTTATGGACTTTATGGACTTTCGACTTTACAGACTTTGGACTTTTAGAAGTATTATAGCTTAATTAAAAATTTTTAGCAAGAGTATAAAATACCTTATCAAAAAAATAAAAACCAAAAACCCCCCAACATAACGTCGGGAGGTATTTGTATTCTAAGTATATAAATCTATACTAGAAAATTAATCATCTTAACAACAATTAGTTGTTCTTTGGAGCTGATATCTTAGTACCGGCAATACTAGTCGTATTTAAGAATAAATAGTCGTAGTTATTAGCAACAGTATAAGTTGTATCATAGCCATCAAACCAATCAATGTTGTTGTCTGCATCGCCAACACCACCTTTAAGATCATTCAAACCGACCTGAATCCAATTGGTCAAATTTGTTGCTGTAGCTAAGCTATTGATGTTTGCGACTACTGCAAAGTATGCAGTTTCGCCAGCACCAATGAAAGCATCTGCACCCAGAGTAGTAGTAACAGTAGCCATTGTCCAGGCCTCTCCAATATCAGTAATGTTTGCACCACTACTTAAAGAAGTAAATGCAAGATTCTTTGGACCATTTTCACCACCTATTCTTTCGACAGTTGTTCCGCTAATAGTAGTAGATACGTATTTACTCATGTCAAACGAGAAACCATCAACAGCTAACAATAGTGGATTTCCATTAGCATCTGTATTACTATTAGCTTCAGTGGTAATAGCCAAGATAGCAAGTGTGGTTGAACCAGTACCTGCAATAGTTGAGGCTACTGTAACACCACCGTATGAACTTACCAACTGTACATCACTAATCTTAGAACCAGCGACGTAGAAGATGGTTGTACTGGCAGTACCAGATTCGTCAGCAATTTCTGAGTAAATACCATCTAAATCCTTATCAAACACGATTTCACCAGCTTCTGCAGTATTTACAGTACCAGCATCGTATGTGAATTCGTCACCAGAAGCAATACCTTGAGCAGTCAAATGACCAGTAGAGGTAACGATACCAAACTGTACTAGATCTTGAGAATCTGCAGTAGCAGCTGCGCCATTACCCATATTGTTGGAAGTCACATAGATATACCAATCATGTGTACCTTGAGTGACTGTCTTATTGATATTATCAAAGAAAGCGATATCACTTGCATCAATAGTAGTACATCCGATGAGATTTTCTATTACAGCAGATTGTGCAGTATAGAGACATACTGATGTTATGGAATCTTCATCATCTGCGCTACTATTTGTCAATTTGAGGTCCTTGACCATGATATCTTCATAGTCAGCTCTCATGCGCAATTTACCAACCCAGGCAGAATTACCAGCTAACAATACTCTATCTTTATTGAAACCAGAATCAGCATTACGCATTGCAACATAGAGAATACCTTTGCTAGTAATAGTAACAACTCGTGTAGTACTTAATTCAGCACCATCTTCAATAGCTACCCCAGAAGCATTTACCACAGATACATCATCATTGTCAGCATCTTTAGCAGTCACTGTATCAAGGCTAATTTGAACTACGGAAGCAGTTGTTGAATTGGTAGCAGCTAAATTACCCTTGACAACAAACTTTTGAGTTGCTCCACTTAGAATAGTGAAATCAAGAGTATTAAAATCAACTGCACCTGCTGTAAGATTTGAATTGGTTACATTTTGTTTCAATGTGTATTCACCTAATGAATCTACAAAGTACAGACCAATATCTGTCCAGTTAGCAGTTGCCAAGCCATTAACAGTTGAACTGTTAAACAACATTCGTTCAAATCTAATATCGCCAGCAGTTGCCTTTAATGTGCCTGAAAATAGGATAACATTTGGGTCATTTACTACTGCGTTACCTGCATTCATTGCAGTAGATTTGATAGTCATGGTTGGTCTGCGGACAGTAATCAATTTACCAGTCACAGTACCAACAGAGAAACTACTAATAGCATCTCCAGCAGGAACAGTCTCAGCTGTTATGTTTGCTGTATTAACACTTAATTTATAACTATCATCATAGCCAGAAGTAGTACTAGCTGGGATATCACCACGAACAATCAAAGTGATTGTTTCGCCGGCTGTCAAATAAATCTCGTCAGTGTAAACCCAGTTTGCAGTAACAGCATCGCCATCTGTACTACCAGTATCAGTTCCAGAATAAGCGGCACCAGAAACAGCGTCTACCAATTCTAGGTCATCTATATCAATTACACCGGTTTCAGAACCACCCGTATCACTACCATCAGTCTCATCAACATCTACTTGGAAATTTGAAATCTTCATATCAGTTGAACCAGCACTAAGAGTAATACGACCAAATTCTACATCAGTCTGATCATCAGCTGTTTCTAGGGCAACACTTGTCAAAGCGACATTAAGTTCTGCACCAGTAATAGTAATGATAGAACCACCTTCAGCAGCTGCAGTGTAATTAGTCTTTGTAACACCAAGTTGAGTGTTATATGTATTACCAGTTACATTTAGATCAGTAGTTGAATCTAATACAAATTCAACAGTATTATTAACACCATTCACAATGTCACCTTTTACAGTGAAAGTTTCATTCTTACTCTTATCAATTGGATATGATTCATCCAAAACAAAAGTAATTTTGTCACTTACCATTGAAACAGGTCCAGCTAGTAAAGTAGTACCTTTATAAAGGTACATATTAGCTAAGTTGTCATCAGCGGCATTTGAAGTAGCAGCCTTATTCTTCAGGGTAATGGAATTAAATTTAGCATTTTCTATTGAATCTACAGACAATTTAAATTTTGCTAAATTAACATCAGTAGAACCGATATTCTTGCTTAAAACCGAACCAACACCAATAATGGTAACTCCACCAACAGTTACATCAACACCTACCATTTGGTTACCATAAACAGGAGCACCGGTTACAGTACCTGAACCAACTGAAACATCTAATATACCAAGAGAATTGTATTTTCCAGCATTAGCAAGCTTACCAGCTATGGTTATCTCTTTGGATGTACCTGCTGGGATTGTCCAACCGCCGGAGATATTATAGGTCATGTAGCCATCAGAATGCCATGATGTCCTGGTGCTACCAAGCTTGGTAGTACCATCATATAGTGTTATTGAAGTAAAATCAGCAGTGGCACCCAAACCTTGACGACCAATCTTTACTGAATTAACAATCACATCAGCGTCAGCACCAGCTTTCAAGATATATTTACCAAATACTACATTATCAACAGCAATAACAACATTACCAGCATTTGGTGTATTTGCTGATAAACTAACAGTCAAATTACCAGCAACAACTGGAGTCTCTGTATCTTCAACAGGAACAACCTCACTAGCACCCTTCTGAGCTGGGTTAGCCATCAAAGAAGCACCAGTAACAGTAGTGTCAGCGATTGACAATGTACCAAATAAAGCTTCTGAAACAGTCTGAACATCACTAGCATCACCATCAACAGCATAAAGCATACCTTCAACAACAGCATAATTAGCTGTACCGTCAACGGTTACAACCATACCATCATGAAGAGCAGCTTCAGTTAATTCAGCGCCTTCGGCAGCGAAGTTTGGCCAGTAAACATCAGCAATATCGCGAACTTTTGAAGCCCAGTTAGCTCCATAAAGAGCTGTGGCTACTTCTTCAGAACCGATTTTGGTCTTTTTGTTACCTGGTTCAACTACGTATACGCTTGGAGAGATTTCAACTTTTACCATGCGAGAACCTGGACGATAATTTACGCCATAAGGTGCTACACTTGGAGCTGGATATGCATCAACACAGGCGTTTGGAATTTCGTCCACACCTAAGAAATCAGCATACCATGTATGATATACTTCACTATTTGGGAAGTACATTCTTTCCATGTCAGCATTCAAAAAATAAACAGCAGAATTACCAGGGACTTTGAACAAGTCACCAGCTTGCAATTCTGGACATTCATCTGCAGCTACAGCAACCATAGGAACAAGAGCGGCAATGCCGACGCTCCACATGATTGTCATAGTGACAACAGACATAGTAAAGATTTTTTTTGCAATTTTTACCATATTAATTATACATTCTAACTTATTTTGAAGCGCGCCCGTCTAAGACGGAGTCCCCAGAATAAGCGAGTTGTTGTCCTCCTAAACGAAGAACAACATTTACATCCAGTAGCCGGTAGGCCTCGACCTTTGACCAGATGGTTCTCCCGCTTCGCTTTCGCTACGCGGGATAAATCCCCTTTTCTTGTTATATTATTTGGCAAGATCAGGGGAAAGATGCCTCCCCCCGCATTCTTTTGAATGGCGAGGTTACTGTATGGCACTGGATCCCGATTTATCTCACCAATTTGGCGGACTAAGCCGGAACCCTAGCCATACAGTATTTGAGGCGTTAACCCTATTAAATATTATTTAATTTAACAGGGTGAATTAGTAAAAGAGCGGAATAATATGTGTCATTGCGAACCCTGATTCGCATCAGGGTGAAGCAATCCCAGCCTTCAAAACATTAGCTATAGCATTAAAGTATGGGATTGCTTCGTCAGCAGATGCGAATCTGCTTCCTCGCAATGACACAAGGAGCAAGTGTCATTGCGAGGAGGAGCTCGCGCGACGACGCGGCAATCCCAGTCTTTAACGCTCAAAACCCTGCTGATAAATCTTCCCAATTGGGATTATTTTTTTCTATTAAATCTATTTTCTTTTTTCTTGAGCCAGCTTTTAATTGCTTTTCTCTTTTTATAGCGTTTTCTGGATCGGTGTAAGTTTCAAAATATACTAGATCTTGTAAATTATATTTGCTAGTAAAACTTAGTTTTTTAGTTTTCTGTTTATGTTCCCAGATTCTTCTTATTAAATTATTTGTTATTCCTACATACAATGTGCCATTTTCTTTGTTT
>JBDRSF010000069.1:0-2783 GCA_043825135.1 Candidatus Magasanikiibacteriota bacterium | reverse complement strand
ATTTTGAAACCATCAATTTTTAACTCACAAGTATATTCTATCTGTTTGGAGATTGAATCCCCAAGCATTCTTTTCACTCGTTCATCAAATTTTTTCATTTCTTCCTCACTAAAAGCGTCGTTAAAAGACCATTGCCTGATTTTATGTTTTACTTTAACAAACTTTTCCAAGGGTTTTCCAGCCACCCTTTGCGTAGGAGAGTCAATAGCAACAAATTCAGGATATTTTTGCTCCAGATCATAAAGTTCTTTTTTAAGAGAGTCTAGGGCGGCATCAGAAATTTCCTGCCTGTCCAAAACATGATAAAGATAACGGTGATAATTTATTAATTTTCTTAATTTATCTATGCGCCCCCCAACCTCTTTTTTTTGAGGTTTTTTGATTGCTGGCATTTTAATAAGTAATTTTTACTCCTCTTTGAACTTTTTTAGGGCTAGAGTCATCACAGCCAATATTATAACCGCGCGCTACGATCAATGTGTCAAACTCAAGCGAAGGATCTTCAATTGTTAAGCGCACCTCAACGCAAGAACCATTGGTAAAATTTATTTTTATTGGAGAAGTGATTGGATTATTCACAAAAGGCGGACTGGAAGTTATTTCTCCGTTTATTGGTCTGCCGTTGCACTTAATAGCAAATGGGGCGCCGGAAGCGAAAAAGCCATTTATCTGCCAATATTGAACGCATTCTGCGCCTGAATCAGCAGCATAAAAAGCTTTTTGGGATTCTGAGCCCATATTGGAAATTAATATTTCTCTGAGAACAATGTCAAAAACTCCCAGACCGACAATCAAAATTACTGACAATAGTAAAACAACCATTATCACTACAAATCCTTTTTTGCTGTTATTTCTGTCTTTTATCATCATGGCCTTAATTCTCTTTTAGAAACCGCTGCCTAATTCTCTTTTGGTAATTGTTGTCTGAACATTTAATGTGTTTTTAATCTTTATTTTCTCTCCGGCTGATGCTTTTATAAATATTGTCACCATGGGCTGTTCTTGGGCACTAACACCATCTCTTATATTAAAAACAAGGTCTTCAATTTTAATGTCAGGGGAAGTCAGTCTTAAGGGAGGATTAGAATCCCCAATAATATCTCTTTCAATAGAATTGTCAGTTGAATTAAAACTATAGGTAATCATCTGGCTGTCGTCATTTGTAAAACTTAAACACTTTGCTCCGCAGTCAGTATAATCTTTATTTGTCCTAATTTCTCTTGTCATCGTTTCCAAGGCAAAACTAACATTATCATTAACCACTCTTAGGGCATTGGCCTTTCTCTGGATATCGCTTACATTCAAATAGGTGGCTAAAGTTACAGTCATGACCACAGTAAAAACCGCTATAGCCACAATCATTTCAATTAATGTAAACCCCGCACCATAAAATGGCATTGTGTTTTTACGCCCTTCTGAATAAGATGTTAAAAAATTAGACATAAATTTTAATCTATATTTCATATTTTTTCTAAACAAACACTTGGCGTAATGCCATTTTTTGGTAGCGGGGTAAACCCCTTCGATTTACTCAGGGCAAGTCCTTTTTTCATACTTAAGGAATATTGTAAATATTTTCTTCTAAATCTATTCTCTTTTGGCCAATTCTTTCATTCCAAACTACAGAAACACTTATTTTTGCCTCATAAGCTTCCATCTCAACAATATTAATATTCCTGGTGAATATTGTAGGATTTCCAACAGTATAATTATATCCTTGGCTACCTGAATACCGAATAGGAGGACAAGTTGGCCCAACTCCGCAGGTATCTACTGAAACTGAATAAGCATCCATCCGGCAATACGACGACCCCTTGCAATTAGCTAAACCTCTCAACCAAGGATCACTATTTATTTTATTCTTATCTCTTATATATCTGACAAGTTCCATGCCTTCCTGGGCCAAATAAGAAGCAATAATCTTATTTTGTGATAATTTTGTATAACTAATACTTCTATAAGCCAATTCTAATGGCCCCACAATACCCAAGGTTAAAATTGTTATAGCCACCAATGTTTCAATAAGAGTGAACCCCGTAAGCCCTTTGTTTTGAATTTTTTTCATATTATTCTATTGATACTTGACCGCTCATCCAAACTATTACTGATTTTTCTTTGTTGCGCGGAGAAGTAATAACTATTTTTACGCCGGAATAATCTTTAATATCGCTTTTTAGCGTTATTACAGGACTGGGACGGGTAAAAATAATATCTAAATAATTCTGGTCGCAGACATATCCTGTATCATAACCGCACAAATCAAGAATTTTATCATTGGTCTGGATAATAAATTCCTTAACTTTTTCTCCCGGACTATCGTATTTATTATCGCCATTAAGGTCAGAGAAAATAAAGTAGGATTTGGGGCTTGATATTTCAAAATGAACGCCATAGCTCTCATATTTTCCTTCAAATTCCTTGACACTTAAAGCATAATTTTGCGCCTCGCGGATTGTTAGAGCAATTTCCTGGCTTGTTTTTTTTAAAGAAATTCCTTCCTTAAATTTAGGATAATTGGCAAAAATCAAAGAGGCAACAATGACAACTATGGACAGTGTTACTAAAACCTCTAAAAGAGTAAATCCCTTATTCATAATCTATTCAAATTTATAAATTACCTTGTCAGGAATGCTAACTTTTATATCTATGGGAGAAAATATCTGCTTCATACTATTAACATAGAGCTCCCATTTTTTATTTTCTTCACCATTGGTTCTTCCATCAATTTTTTTTGGAGTAAAGCCCGGGCCTGCTTGAAGATCAATCTTTGAAACCGCAGCCAC
>JBDRSF010000068.1:0-2206 GCA_043825135.1 Candidatus Magasanikiibacteriota bacterium | reverse complement strand
AGCTGTTATGTTTGGCATGTCAAGGCCGTATTTTAATATCAGATATTGTTGACGGAGCATTGCCAGGGTTTGCTCTTGTGTAGCGACAGTAGCAAGCTTCATTACGGCTATTAAACCACCTGAATATTTTTCTGCCTCTTTCCTAATGGATTTAAGTTCGCCCTCTTGTGATTTAATTTCTTTCTCTACTTCTAAGGCTTTTTCATTATTAGGCTTAGATCCCTTAGTTTCAATTATCACCTTTGCTCCGGATTCTATCGCGTGAATTCTTTGCTCTATTAGCGACTTATTTGTTTTTAAAATTTCCAAGCGAACCTCAACAAGTGCCTTCAGCAGGCCTCCGGTCAACCCAGAGTTTTTCTCTTCAGACAACGCTATTTCTTTTTGGTTTTTCTCGATCTCTGACTTTAATAACTCAATTTGCTTTAGTTCTTCCTGTGTTAATTTGGGCCCCCCACAAGACGATAAAATAAAAAAAACCAAAATTAACAATGTCGATTTAAAGATTTTCATTATGGCCTCCGAGGTGAATGAATGGTTAAAAATTTAGTGGAAAACGAGCTTTTTCACCTATATATTTTGGAGCGTGAGTGATACTGAATCGAGTTTGAAGGTTTCCGGTATTATGGGGAAACCTTCGTTGCTGTTGGTTTTTGTTCCGAAATCGAACCATTTCAGGATGTCCTGGTGACAGGCCTGGTCGACGGCGTATAGTGAGACCACGAAGTTTTTGTTTGGGCCGCGTTCATGGATTTGGGTTTTAAATGGTTCGTTGGGTTTATAGATTTATCGTTTGGGCCAGCGGTAAAGCCCTTAATTCTTGGTCAAATAAGATAGATATGGATTGGTGTCAATGAGAAATTTTATAAAAGGTTAAAATAACAATAAAATTGTATAATATTATTACAAAATAAGGGCGGGACCGTTTTGGTTCTGTCCTTTTTGTTTTCTACTGAATTCCGAGTAAAAATAATCCTTGATTTTTGTGTTCGGCTAAGATTTAAAATACAATATATAGATGAACAGCGCTATACGGAAACTTGTTATTGATGTCACATCAAAAAAAACTTGACTCAAATCCCATTTCCGCCGATATTATGAATAAGGACAGAGCAAAAGAAGTTATCCGAGAGGTTGCGAAAGTTGGAAATATTCTGCTTACGGACCATTGCCGTACTAAGATGAGGGAACGGAATGTAAGCACACAAGATGTACTTTACGTTTTAATGTGGGGAGATGTTCAAGAAATTAAAAGAGATGCTGAACATAACAATTGGAAGTGTGAAATTCAAGGAAAAGATCTGGAAGATGATATGCTGACAGTACAAGCGGCCGTTAGTGAAGATGAGAGGACAATTGTTATAACAGTTTATTAGGGAGGTGAACAATGATTTGTCCTATTTGTAACTCCGAAACGGTTTGTACTCAGGAGCCATATCATTATACAGAATCCGGCTTAGATTATATTTATCTTGAAGGCATTGATGTATGTCAGTGCACTTGCGGAGAAACCATTGTTAGCATTTCCGCGATGCCGGAGCTCCATAACGTTATTGCCCTTTGTATTTTAGAGAAGAAATCTCTTCTAAGTGGCCCTGAAATTAGGTTTTTGCGGAAAAATATGGGGTTAACCGCAACAAAACTTTCAAAAAAAATTGGTGTTTCTAAGGAAACTATATCTCGGTGGGAAAATGGGCTCCAGGCTATAACCAAGCCACATGACCATTTTATCAGATTACTATACTCAAACATTATAGGAGTGCCGGAAGATAAAATTAAGCACTTAATCGAAGAGGATTTTGAAGAAATAGAGCCGGAACAGAAAAAAATCTTAAAGCAGATAATCCCATGGCCAAAATTAAAAAATGAATGCAGAATCTCGGTATGATCTGAACTTAAAAATCCTTAATGGTAATAACAGTGCAACCCGGCGCGGCCGGGTTTTTTATTGCCCCAATTAGCCTGCTGCAGTTAATCTGCCACTATTTTCCCAGACGTAGGTTTCATATTTCACCCTTCAGACAGATAAAGGGATCTTCGCGTTGGAAATTTGGTTCGGGAATGGATTTGATAAAACTAAAAGGGCTTACGACACTTCGTAAGCCCTGATATTATTTTGGTAGCGGGGGCTGGATTTGAACCAACGACCTTCGGGTTATGAGCCCGACGAGCTACCAGACTGCTCCACCCCGCAATAATAAATTGT
>JBDRSF010000067.1:0-8318 GCA_043825135.1 Candidatus Magasanikiibacteriota bacterium | reverse complement strand
TCGCAAAAAGCCCTGTATTTCGGAATTAAATCGTAAGGTCGGACAAAATCAAATTCAGTTTTTCGGGAAAGCAAACGGCGGTTCGGCGTGCGAAGCACGTTATCCCGCAAATGCGGGATTTCCAATTTTTTCCGTTTTTTGCCAAAGGCAAAAATACAAAGCAAGTTTTTTAATCTCGCGCTTTTGCGCCATAGGCGCAATGGCCAAAGGCGACAGTTATTAACTTAACGAGGTAAACATTATGAAAACAAAATTTTTTCTCTACGCTCGCAAATCAACCGAAGACGAGGAAAGACAAGTGATGAGTATTGAAGCACAATTAGCGGAGTTGGCGGAATTTGCCAAGCGGGAAAACATAGAAATTGCCGAAACCTTTATTGAGTCAAAAAGCGCAAAGAAACCCGGCCGAGAAATTTTTAATAAAATGATGAGTAAGGTTCACGAGAGTAAAGAGCCAATCGGCTTGATTGCGTGGCACCCCGACCGCTTGGCAAGAAATTCCGTTGACGGCGGACAAATAATTTACAGCATAGACATCGGCAAGATTGTTTCTTTGCGCTTTCCCACTTTTTGGTTTGAGCCAACTCCGCAAGGGCTTTTTATGCTCCAAGTCGCCTTTGGCCAATCAAAATATTATTCAGACAATTTGTCGGAAAATGTTAAGCGCGGGATTAGACAAAAACTCAGGCGGGGCGAATGGCCCGGCCTTGCGCCTTTCGGCTATGTGAATAACCCTAAAACGAGAAACATTGAACCCGAAGCGACAAAATCAAGGTGCGTTGCCAAGGCGTTTGAGGAATTTGCGCAAGGCCAGCACACTTTGGAAAGCTTGGGCCTTCGCCTGAGTTTTTGGGGCGTGGTGAGCGGAACCGGAAAACCGATCTGTAAAGCAACTTTGCAAAGAATGCTGACAAACAAAGTTTATCTCGGTTTAATCGTCCATAACGGCGAAACCTACGAGGGCGGTTTTCCGGCAATTGTTTCCCGAGCGACTTTTGAAGCCGTCCAAAAAGTATTAAAACAGCGAGCAAGACCTCGTAAATCCAAAAAGAGACATAACTTCCCATTTGTCGGACTTCTCACTTGTGGCGAGTGTGGCGGAGCCATTACTGCGCAGTTTGCCCATGGACACGGCGGAACATATCGCTATTATCGCTGCACAAAAAAACTGGGCAAATGCTCACAACGATATTTGCGCGAGGATTTGCTCGCTGAACAATTAAAATCACGGCTTCAAAATGTCGCTCTTGGCGACGACTGGGCAGAAAAGATGTTTGCTCAAGTTGAAGTTTGGGAAAAAGAAAATGTTTTGTCGTCGCAATCTTTCGCCCAAAATCTCGATGAAAAGATAAAAGAAGCGGAAACGAAACTTGATAAGCTGGTCAACGCTTTTTTAGACGGCAGTATTGAAAAAGAAACTTACCTTGTGAAAAAAGATGAACTCATTAAAACAAAAACAGACCTCAATAAAAGAAAGTCTGATTTTGGGCGAAAGGGAAACAATTGGATTGAACCTTTGCAAAATTGGATAAAAACCGCTCACCACGCCGAAAAACTTGCTTTGTCCAATGATTTTTATGAAAAAAAATCATTGACGGAAAAAATTGGAACGAACCGCCGATTGCTTTCCCGAAAAACTGAATTTGATTTTGTCCGCCCTTACGATCTAATTCCGAAATACAGGGCTTTTTGCGAGCGTAGCCCCGCTCCCGCAATTGAATGCGGGATAAACTCCGGCGGGGCGAGCGAGCAAACTCTTTCCCTTGAAAATTTGAAATGTCTTGATTGGTCGGGGATACGAGACTTGAACTCGTGGCCTCATGACCCCCAGCCATGCGCGCTACCAACTGCGCTAATCCCCGATACTTATTTAATTTGAGATAATTATATATTCTTACAATAAAAAAATCAACCCACTAGGGGTTGATAATTTATTTGACTTTTTTAACGGCAGTTCTACGACAGGTGTTGCATGTCATATCACCTTTCTCATCTTTTTGTAAATTCGGTTTTTGGCGTCTTAAAGTCTTTGCTTTTGAGTGGCTACGATTAGCCGCCTTTAGGGCACTTTTACCACAATCTGCGCAAGCTCTTCCCATATTGTTAAAAGTTTAGTATAATTTAGTAATAGTAAGATTATATATTATCTCTAACGATTTGTCAAGTATTTTTGAGTTTAATAATAAATGATAGATGATAAATGATACTTGCTTAGTAAGTTATCATTTATCATCTATCATTTATTATTTTAAATTTATTTTAAAAATATGGGACTAACAGCAATTTTTTTCTTATTCATCATCATTCCTTCTGCCATATTTCACGAATATGCTCATGGTTGGATGGCTAATCAATTGGGTGATCCGACTGCTAAATATGCTGGTCGGCTGACTTTGAATCCTTTGGCTCATATTGATAAATGGGGGACGATACTTATGCCACTTTTATTAATAGTATTTACGCAAGGTAGATTTTTGTTTGCCTATGCCAAGCCAGTACCATATAATCCTTATAATTTAAAAAATCAGAAATGGGGTCCGGCAGCTGTAGCTATTGCTGGTCCAGCCTCTAATTTACTTTTAGCTTTTGTTTTTGGCCAGGTAATGCGCTTTGCTCCAAATGGATCACTTATGATGCTTTTGTCCATAGTCGTCTATGCCAATGTTTTGTTAGCTGTGTTTAATCTTTTGCCAATTCCGCCTTTAGATGGTTCCAAATTGCTTTATGCAGTTTTACCAGATTCAATGTGGAAGGTAAAACAGTTGTTAGAACAATATGGTTTTTTTATCCTTCTAGCTTTTATAATGGTTGGCTTTCAGCTGATTCATCCGGTTATTAATTTTATTTATTTATTTTTGATTGGTGGGAATGGGTTGTTTTGATCACATAACACTTATCACGTAACACATAAAATATAACAAGACCACCCTGAGTTTACTGAAGGGTGGTTTTGATTTATAAAATAGTAAGTACTATAGTAAGTACTATGGTAAATACTATTTTTCTATAAACAAAAAATACGTATTATAATACGTATTTTTTGTTTGTCTCAAATATCTATATTAAATCCCGCACTATTTTGGTGTAGTGCCAAAATAGTGCGGGATGAATATCTAAGAGAACGGGGAAGGCGGTCTGGGATCCTTAAGAATTAAGGAGACCGCCTAGGGGGAAGGAGAAAGATCGAGTTCAGCCTGTTTGAAAGGAAGAAGGTAACGTTGCATCTTATCGTTATCCCAACCACCAATCTTCATTGCTTCTAACATGGATTGATAGGTTTGAAGTGCCAACTGGTAGCGTATTTTTGGTTCAGTTGTCAACCAGACTTGGAGCATCCAAGTGCGCCGGCAAGTATCCACCAGATTTTGGGTAGGGTGGTTGAGCAGGTGTTGACATTTGTCCATTTCTTTGGTCAGAATTTTTTCCTGCATAGGATGATCTGCGGTCCATTTGAACCAGTTCTCATCCAGAAATGAGACTTTGAAGTAGTCGGGTGTTTCTACGTTTTTGGGTTGGTGGAGGACGTTGACCGTAACACAAGATGTGTTCGTGATCAGAAAGAACGAGAGTACAAAAAACATCTTGTACATTTTTACTTCCTTTGGCCAATGGCCGGTTGGTTGTATAGATATTTTATACTCTTTTTTTTAAAATGTGTCAATATATTAGAAATAAAAATTAATTTACCTACTGAGATATCTCAGTAGGTAATTTCTATTTCCCCTTGACAGAGTGGACAGAGACCTTGACAAGATTTTTAATATATATTATAATGCGGACACAATATAAATAACGTAGTAATCCTTGTTAAAGTCAAACAGGGGTGAAGAATAATCGCTTAGTCGATTTATACGTTTATCTAACTTTAGATGAAAGTATGATTTGGCATAAGTAGCCAAATTTTTTTATTCATTTCGAATCCCCGGTAGGGGTGAGAAATCTTTCGAAGAGTAGGAAAGGTGAACCACGTTTGATTTACATGGTTCAAAATACTAACACTTCGAAAGATCCCTCGTCACAAAAATTTTCTTGAGAAAATTTTTCCTCTGTCGGGATTAAGAGAAAAAACTATGCCTACAGTAAACCAATTACTTCGCAAGGGCAGACAGGATAAGGTGAGCAAGTCAGCTTCACCAGCTATGCAATTTACTTATGATAGTTTGCATAGAAAAAAAACTGTCCTAAAGCGAGGAGCACCATTTAAACGTGGTGTGTGTACCAAGGTTTATACCAGTACACCAAAAAAACCTAACTCAGCTTTGCGTAAAGTTGCTAAGGTTAGACTTTCTAACGGAACCGAGGTTATTGCCTATATTCCAGGTGAAGGTCACAATCTTCAGGAGCATTCAATTGTTCTAATTCGTGGTGGTCGAGTAAAAGACTTGCCAGGTGTGAGATATCACATTGTTCGCGGTGTTTACGATACCCAAGGTGTCGAAGGTCGAAAACGTAGCCGTTCTATCTATGGTACCAAACGGCCAAAGAATTAATATACATATTAAACAGATTGTTACAGATCTAGCAGATCACAGATTTTACAGATAGTACAAATCTGTGGAATATGTTTAATCTGTTATTTGTAAAATCTGTGTTAATATGTTAAATATGTTATTATTATATGCCTAGAGGAAGAAAAATCCCTAAAAGGGAAATTAGTCCAGATCCCCGCTATAACAGTATTTTGATTGCCAAATTTATAAATATAGTAATGAGTAGTGGCAAAAAAACTGTAGCTCAAAAAATTGTTTATAAGGCTTTAGATATTTTGAAAGAAAAAAAGAAACGTGAAGATGCTCTAAAGTTATTTGAAGAAGCTTTGGATGCAATTCGTCCGGCTGTTGAAGTTCGATCTCGTCGAGTTGGTGGTGCTAATTATCAAGTACCAATGCCAGTTTCAATTGATCGTCAAAATGCCTTGGCTTTTCGTTGGCTTTTGATAGCTGCTCGAGCTCGCAAGGGAAAAGACATAAAAGAGAGATTAGCAGCTGAGATGTTGGATGCCATGGAAGGTGTTGGTGGTGCTTTTAAAAAGAAAGAAGACACTCACCGCATGGCCGAAGCTAATAAAGCTTTTGCTCACTTTGCACGGAGACGTTAAGTTAAGTTTATTTCGAAACCCCGAAGAGGGTGAGCCTGCCTGCCGGTAGGCAGGGAATCTTTCGAAGAATAGACCAAATGAATTACATTTGGTCTAGGTATTTCAACATACCTACCCTTCGAAAGATCCCTGCGCCACCGCTAAAGCTTTAGGCGACACGCGGTCGTCGTAAAAATTTTTTTTGAAAATTTTTTCTCTGTCGGGATTAACTAAAAAATATATGCCTCGAGAATATACATTAGAAAAAACTCGTAATATCGGCATTATGGCTCACATTGATGCTGGTAAAACCACTGTTACTGAACGTGTTTTATATTACACTGGTAAAAAACACAAAATTGGTGAAACTCATGAAGGTGCTGCTGATATGGATTGGATGGAGCAAGAAAAAGAGCGTGGTATCACTATTACTTCCGCTGCCACTACTTGTTTTTGGAAGGATCACCGGATTAATATTATTGACACACCAGGTCATGTTGACTTTACTGTAGAAGTGGAGCGATCTTTGCGTGTGCTTGATGGTGCTGTGGCTGTATTTGATGGTTCACAAGGTGTGGAACCACAATCAGAAACAGTTTGGCGTCAGGCTGATAAATACAATGTACCTAGAGTTTGTTTTATAAACAAAATGGACAAAGTGGGTGCAGATTTTTTCATGAGCATTGATTCAATTAGAGATCGTCTTTCTGATAAAGCGATTGCTATTCAATTACCAATCGGCGCTGACTCAAGTCATGTTGGTGTTATTGATTTGATTGAGAAAAAAGCTTTCAAATTTGAAGGTGAATATGGAATTGATGTAATAGAAATTGAAATTCCAGAAGATATGAAAGAGAAAGTTGAAGAGTATAGATCAATTATGTTAGAAAAAGTTGCTGAAGCTGATGAGAATTTAATGAATAAATATTTAGGAGAAGAAGAATTGTCTATTGAAGAAATTAAAAAGGGTATTAGAACATTGGTTTTAACTAATAACATGTATCCAGTATTGTGTGGAACTGCTTTACAAAATATTGGTGTTCAACTAATGCTTGATGCAGTTGCATGGTATTTACCATCACCACTAGATGTACCTATTCTTGAAGCTCATGATATTGATGATGAAGAAAAAATGATTCCTATAAAAGCTAGTGATGATGAACCATTTTGTGCTTTAGCTTTTAAAATTGCTACCGATCCTTTTGTTGGTAAACTAGCTTTTTTTCGCGTTTATTCTGGAAAAATTTCAGCTGGTAGCTATGTCATAAATACAACAACTGGAAAAAAAGAACGTATTGGAAGAATTGTTCGTTTGCATGCCAATTCTCGTGAAGATGTTACAGATGTTTATTCCGGTGAAATTGCAGCTGCCATTGGTTTGAAGCAGACTACAACTGGTGATGCTCTTTGTAGTGAAGATCGTCAGGTTCTTTTGGAGAAAATCATTTTTCCAGAGCCTGTTATTTCAGTTGCCATTGAACCAAATACTAAGCAAGATGCTGAAAAAATGAGTTTGGCTTTACAAAAATTAGCTGAAGAAGATCCTACTTTTAGAATCCACACTGATGAAGAAACTTTACAGACTATTATTTCTGGTATGGGTGAGCTTCATCTGGATATTATTGTAGATCGCATGAGACGTGAGTTTGGTGTTGGTGCCAACGTGGGCACTCCACAAGTAGCTTACAAAGAAACTATAAAACAAAGTGCTGAAGCTGAAGGTAAATATGTAAAACAATCTGGTGGTCGTGGTCAATATGGCCATTGTTGGATTAAAGTTGAACCTTTGGTAGACAGCGAAGAAAATTTTGAATTTGTTGATGGTATTAAGGGTGGTGTGATTCCTCGTGAATACATTGCTCCAATTGAAAAAGGCATTAAAGAAACTATGGACAAGGGTGTGGTAGCAGGTTATCCTGTTATCAATGTCAAGGCCACAGTTTATGATGGTTCTTATCACGAAGTTGATTCATCTGAAATTGCTTTTAAAATGGCTGGTAGTATGGCTTTCAAAGCTGCTGCTCAAAAAGCCAATGCTGTAGTTCTTGAACCTATCATGAAGGTGGAAGTCGTCACCCCAGAAATTAATATGGGTGATGTGATTGGTGATCTTAGTTCCAAGCGTGGTCAAATTCAAGAAATGACTGATAGGGGATCAGCTAAGATTGTTCGTGCCATGGTTCCTTTATCTGAGATGTTTGGCTATGCTACATCTCTTCGTTCTATGACTCAGGGTCGGGCTAGTTATACTATGGAATTTGATCACTATGCTGATGTGCCAAAGAATATTGAAGCAGAGTTGGTGAGTGGGAAGCGAAAGTAGACACTGATTACACTGATTATAAATTGATTTCACTGATTGCGAAAAAGATTACTTTATCCTTCGGATAAAAAGACTGAAGATTATTGATACACATCTAGAAAGTAAATATTTTAAAAACCGTTTGGTGAGAAGCTGGACGGTTTTTTGTTGTGACAACTCACCCCCTAACCCCCTCTCTTGTGAAGAGAGGGGGAATAAAAAAACAATACAAAAAAGCCCCTCTCTTCGCAAGAGAGGGGGTTGGGGTGAGTTGTCGTCAAGACAAAACAAAAAACCACCCGTAATCCTCCCTGCTCTGATTATAATAAATTATGTATAGAATTAATTCTATGTTTAATTCTATGTATTTTATAATCAAGGCAGGTAGACGGGGGGTTTTCTGTACCTGCACGAACTTCCGAAATGAAAGTCAAGAGTTTGAAAAAAACCCCGGAGGGGCGACAGATAATAGCCAGGGAATTTATTCCTTGGAAAAGATTTATGTTTTTAAAAAGCCCCGAAGGGACGACAGATAATAGCCAGGGAATTTATTCCCTGGGAAAAGTTTGTTTTAAAAACAAGAGTCCTGGAGGGACGATATTGTTTTGGTAATTTTTTGGGCGGTAAAACCCCAGCGGGGTGCACTGTTTGTAGAATTAAACGAGTAAAATATTTTAAAGCTCCAGAGGAGTGACCTGTTTAAGTACGTTTTAACAGGTCGCTCCTCTGGAGCTTGTTTTTTGTGTTTGTTTTTCAACTACAAACAGTTCGCCCCGCTGGGGCTGATTTTGTTTCTGTCTGTCAAAGATGAGATACATAGGTAACACTCTAATTTGCCCAAAACCGCAGGTTTTGCTAAAATTAGATGTTAAATAATAACCTTGTAATCTCATCAATTATGACTAATCTCAATATTAATACCTACAAATGGTTATTTAC
>JBDRSF010000066.1:0-71213 GCA_043825135.1 Candidatus Magasanikiibacteriota bacterium | reverse complement strand
CTCGATTGCTCATAGTTAGAAATGTATTATCCATAGTGTATATTTGGTTAAAACTAATCCAATATACTACCATAGATGATAGGACATTTCTATTTCCTTGTACTAGGACATTATCATTTCCTTTCTACACCCCAGCACTATTCTGAAGATATATAATAGTTTAATGATAATTTAAGCCGATAGGCGCCTCACGGCTTGGGGTAGTGGATTATTACAAGACGTTGCCAGAATGGTGCGGGGTCAATAGGTAAAAGACATAATTTGGCTAAAATAAGCCAAATTATATCGCTAAATTCTCTACTACTTTTCCTATGAAATACCCAACAACTGTCGCGATACTAGCCAAGATCAAAAATTCAATACCAGCCCGCCACCAAACTCGTTTGGAAAACTTAGTAGTACCAGCCCCCAGAGAAAATAGACCTACCAAGGTAACACAGATAGACACTGGTAAGGCTGTTTTTAAATTAAAAATAAAATATGGTAAAAGTGGAATTAATCCACCAATAACATAAGAAAAAAACATTGCTACACCTTTGCTAATATTAGAAATTTGCTTACCCGGAATAATACCCAATTCATGATGAGCCATTTCATGTAAAAGCAAATCTTGATTTTTTGAGGCAACCTCAGCCATCTCACCAGCAAACTCGCTTGGCCAACCGTCATTCACATAAATATTTTTTAATTCCTCTTTTTCTTCATGGGGAAAATCATTTATTTCAACTTTTTCTTCTTTTAATTTTCTACTCTGCACATCTGACTCTGATTTATTAGACACATAAGAACCAATTCCCATGGAAATTGATTCAACCGCAATGATAACACAACCAGACAAAATAACAGTGTAATGGCTTCCTGAACCGACGGCAATACCAGTAATAGCACCAAGTGTTGATACCATACCATCTTCCATTCCAAAAACTATTTCACGAAGTTTGTTTAAAATGCCGTTAGAAGTATGATGATCGGGAAATTGTGGGTGGATACTTTTCATATTATAAAAGCTTGAAATGCTTAAAATCATTTTAGAAAGATAGGTGTCATTGCGAGAAAGTGTCATTGCGAGTGCTGGAGCGCAGCGGAAGACACGTGGCAATCCCCTCGTTTAATTTAAAACCGCTGGGATTGCTTCGTCCCGATGCAAATTAGAACCCCCTCCAAAGGCGGGCACAGCGCAATGACACTTACCCCAGCATTCTTGCCAGTCTAGAACTTTTCAATTATTTCCACACTCTCAACAACTGTAGGCTCAACTGGCTTAGACGACTCCCCCATCAAACTAAACTCTACTTCACTGTCGGCAATCGCATCTAGAGCATCTAATTCATCTTCAACTTTTCCAAAAATAATATAATTTTTAGGCAAAGCAACGTCGGCGTGCATGATAAAAAACTGACTACCATTTGTGTTCGGACCAGCATTGGCCATGGCTACTGTACCGCGAGTGTATTCACCAGTAAATGGCTCATCGTCAAATTTATAGCCCGGCCCACCAATACCAGTTCCTTCTGGACAACCACCTTGTATCATAAAGTCTTTTACCACACGATGAAAGACGGTGTCATTATAAAAATCTTTTTTTGCAAGCGTCACAAAATTCTCTACTGTTTTTGGTGTCTGATTTTCGTTTAGTTTAATTTTTATATCTCCTTTTGAAGTGTGTATGATTGCTGTGTATTTTGGCATAAATAAATTATTAAGACTGGCGGATTTATCACGCCATAGCTTCTTTGTTTATTTCGCTAAAGAATGAATATTGTAACACACTCTTCTCGCCTACGCCCTTTGGGGCTACGGCGTAGCAACGGCGGAGAGTGGGAGATTCGAACTCCCGATACCTTTCGATATACCGCCTTTCCAAGGCGGCGCACTCGACCACTATGCGAACTCTCCATAGCTTTCCATATTTTCCAAACAATAATAACAAAAAAAGACCTGCCCGTCAAGTTCAAAACTTCTCATCACTCATCTGTCATTAATCCTTATTATTTACTCCTTATTTATGTTTATTTATTAAATCAATCGCCGTATCAACATCATCAACAATTTGATAAAGTTCATCATCTTTATCACTGATTGTCTCCAGATTATGAACCATGGTTTGTTTTATAAACTGGTGTAATGGTTCCCAAAATTTGTGATTATATAAAATAACCGGCATCATTGGCACTTTTTTGGTTTGCATAAGGGTCAAAACTTCAAACAACTGATGTAAAGTCCCAAACCCACCGGGAAAAAATACAAAGGCCTTTGATGGTGCTGTAAGAATTAACTTGCGATTAAAAGGAAATTGAAAACCAATTGATCTTTTTACATAAGCATTAACTCTTTCTTTGAAGCCATAGCGCATATTAATACCAATTGACTCACCACCATTTTCAAATGCACCCTTATTAACCGCTTCCATAATACCTGGACCACCGCCAGTTATGGCCGCATAGTTATTCTTAGCCAATTTTTTGCCCAAATTATAAGCATCAATATAAAATTGATCATCTGGTTTAATGCTTTTGGTGCCCAAAACAGTTACATCATTGCCTAAGCCAGTCAAAAATTCAAAACCTTCAACTAATTCAGCCATGATTCGGAAAATTTTCCAATCAATTTTTTGCTGACAATGAAAGTTCTGTGGATCTAACTCACACGTATCACTCACTTTATCTTTGGAGTCTTTTATTAATTCAAAAGCTTCTTCAGCTGTATCTACTATTTTCCAAAATTTAAAATGTTCAACATTAATAGCGCCGATTTTGAGTGATTTATCTTTTAAAAACTTTATAAGTGGCGACCAAAACTCTTTACCTACCAATACTATCGGCACTTTTTGCATTTTATTTAACTCCATAAGATCTACTACTTCAAAAAACTCATCCATTGTACCAAAACCACCAGGGAAATATACAAAAGCATTGGCTGGTGAAGTCAACATGACTTTGCGAGTAAAAAAATAATAAAAAGCAGTTGATTTAGTCACATAGGGGTTGATCCGCTGTTCAAAAGGCAATTGAATATTCAACCCAATTGACTCACCCTTACCCTCATATGCCCCATGGTTGGCTGATTCCATTATACCAGGACCACCACCAGTTATCGTAGTGAAACCATTTTCTGCTAGCATTTTTCCTAATTCTCTGGCTTCTAAACAATATTTACTATCTTCTGCCAATCGAGCTGAGCCCAAAATTGTTACCTCGTTTTTAAATTTCGCTAAAAAATTATAGCCTTCAACAAATTCAGCCATAATACGAAATATTCGCCATGATTCGCGAAAATCTGTAATAGTAGTCTGACTATAGGTAAAATCTTTGTCACCAAGTTGTTCTATTTTTTTTATTTCTTCTGGAAGCATAGGTTTTAATCAAAATTAAAAGTATTTAGTAAATTATCATTTATCATTTCTGTCTTCCTTATCTTCCTTTAATTCCGTGCTTTCCGTGCTTTCCATGTTCTGTTTACGCTCCATCGTTTCACTCCGATTAACAATCCCACCCATACCTTGAGTTTTAGTTGATGAATAATCTAGTTCAGGTGATTTCTTTTCTTGAAATCCGGGTTTGTCATAGGTAATGAAATATTTAGAAGGTCCAACTAGGACAGCGTATCTTCCCTTATGATCGGTGACACCAGTCTCAACTAACTTGTTGTAGGCACTATCAAAAACTCTAATAACGACTTTGCCGAGTGGTTTTTGATTTAGTTTTTCTACTACCTTACCCCAAGTGGCAGGCAGATCTATATGAGAGAAACGGTAGAACATGGAGTAGAAAAGCAAGTGTAAAAAGAAGAAAGTAGCAATAATGGCAGTTGGAGAAATGGTAAAAGATATCAAAGTAATGATAAGGCCAGTAAGGGCAATAATACTTTGGGTGGATTTTATAGTGTGTTCTTTTATGACTTGCAAAGTTGTCAATTTCCTATCTTCGGGGTCAATTGGGATGTTGTAGTTAATAGCTGAGGGTTCTGAAATGGATATTTCTTCACCATGATAAAGATTAATAAATTTGGAATCCTCTTTTGCTTCAGCTAGATGAGAACTAAAACTAGCAAAACCTGGTTTAGTAATTTCTAACTTGTAGGTGCCTGGGATTATTGAAATTAAATATCTACCTTGAGAATCAGTGACCTGTGAACTGACAACTCGATTGGATAAAGTATCAATAATTCTAACCGTGGCTAAATCAAGTGGTTGTTTGGTAAAAGAATTGTAAACTATCCCCCAGTCTTTGCGTTTGCGTAGGCGAAGAAGAAGTAATGGCTGAGTGAAAAGATAGCGAAGAAATAATAGCATTTGAGGAATTTGAAAACCACCAACAGCGACACTGGCAATCACATTGGCCACTCCGGCCCCAGCTATAACAGGAGCAATTATTTGTTCATTAGTGGCTTCAACTTGTGGGTTGTCAGTAAATTTTTGAATGGTTTTAATAGTTTTTTGAACAACTAGAGTAGTGGCTGGAGCTTTTTCTGTAACTTTGGCGATAGCTTTTTCTGTAAAAGAAGGTTTTGTGTTTATTTCTTCATCAACTATTGGTGTGGTTGGTAAAACTGGACTTATAGGATTAGTTGGAGGTGTGGTTGGATTGGAAGATCCACCAGCTGGCTGATCACTAGGAGAATCATCTGATCCTCCATCAGGCTCGGTTGGATTAGGCTGATCAGGAACTGGAACTTCTGGTTTAGTTGGTTGTTCTGGTCCTGTTGGTTCTTCCGGTGGTAATTCTGGTTCTTCTTCGTCTGGTGCAGGAACATAATTAATACTATCTGATAAAAAAGTATCACCAAATTCATTTTTCAATCGTACATAAATAGTCTTTTCCCCATATTGTCCTTTGGGTAATGTTACAAATACCTGTTTAGTAGAACCTACAGTCACACCCGGAAAAGATGTGAAAATATTTTTAATAGAGTAAGCAAAATAATTAGCATTTTTTATTTCATAAGCTTTTAATATAACAATATTACTAGATGTTTTTGCATCGCCGTTATTTATAGTTACCTTTCCTGTAGGAGGAGCAGTTACTAAATTAATTACATCACTGGTATTATAAACAGTCCCTTTACTTTGATTTAATAATCGTGCATAAATTGTCTTTTTACCATCACCTTGACTGGTTATAGAATAATTTACACATGACTGCCCTGCTGGCAAATCATTATAGTTTAATACATCAGAAAAAGTAGCATCTTCAGATAATAAATATTTATTTACAAAGGACAAATCCAAAAAACACACTGAAACATCACGAGTTAAGGTAAAAGAATCACCATTATTAATAATTACTAAACCACTCGGATTTTCTGGATCTGGTTGGCAACTTAAATCACCTGGAAGACATTGTGGGTCTGGTTTGGGTGGTGGAGGAGGTGGAGGTGACGGAATTGGAACTCCAGAACTCTGTGTAGTAGCCGAGACAGTACTAGACCAACTAGTTTCGGTGCCTCCAGCATTCTTAGCTTTTACCCTAAAAGAATATAGAGTATTTGCAGTAAGACTAGTAAATGCATAGGAACTCGCAGAAGTCCAGCCGGAATTAGTTCCAGCTGTTATATTTTCTACATAATACTGAGTAGCATCACCAGACCAAGAAATAGTAATTTGAGAAGCTGAATTAGTCAGAGCCGACACACTAGAGAGTGTAGATGCTAAAGTATAAAAACTAAACTCAGTGGCAACTCCTATTCCATCCCATAAATCGTAGGCAACTATATTAGCTACATATTGAGTATTAGCAGACAAACCAGAAATAGTAGTAGTACTGGCACCACCATACAAAACATTTCCCAAATTTGAATCCGTAGAAGAAGTAAGGGCACTATCAGTTACATCAACCCCACTTGCACCTTCTTTATAAAATATTTTATATTCAGAAAAATTTGTGTCTGTAGTAGTAGTGCCAAAATTTAAAATAACTGAACTATTAGTCAAAGTATTAACTGTTAAATCCCCAGGCGTAGTTGGATCTTTGGTGTCAACTGCAAAAGCACTCGAACTCACTGTTGTACCGTCGTCTATACCATCATTTGGAGTTAAACGAAAATATACTGTAGTATCATCAGTATTAGTTATGTCAGTTTCTATATTCCATTTTATTGTGAGACCTACTGAACTGGTTGCATCTGTATCAATACCAGTGATTGAACCATTTGTAGTGCTAACCGTACCAAAACTAGGTATAACAGTGCCTAAAGTTGACGTCGCCCATGCAGAATTATCTAAAGAATATTGTAGTGTTAAACTAGTCACATCAGAATCTGTATCGGAAACTGTAGTAGTAACAGTAACATAACTACTTGATGACTGATATGGTGAAATTGCTGTGGCTATTGGTAAATTGTTATTTGAAACTGTGGTAAGCGCTCCAACACCGGCACCAGTACCAAAAGAACCAGCACTTAAATCAACGAAAGGCGAGGATGTGGTAATTGAAATGGGATAAATATATGCAATATACAAAAGACCACCACCGCCACCGCCACCATTATTAGCACTGTTGTATGAGTCAACACCACCATCACCACCAGAAACCGACAAACTAGTTGGTGTACCAGAAATAGTAACCGCTGAAATACTAATTGCACCACCGGCACCACCACCGGCACCTTCTTGCCAACCACCTTCTCCATTACCACCATCGGCTGTAATAATACCAGAGATATTAATCGTACTAGTTGCGACAAGCTGAATTAAACCCCCTCCTGAACCACCGTAATTACCACTATAATCACCACCACCACCAGAACCCATAGTAATAGGACTAGATCTTTCACAATATAATATACCACCGTCTAAATCTGTATCAGCACCATCACCACAATGAGCACCACCACTACCTATATAAGGACCAGCAACTGAACCACCTAATCCCGGTCCTAGACCATAACCATCCCCACCCTCACTATAACCTCCAGCATAACCCTTAGCATCGGCCGTAACAGTACCACCTAAATTAATCGTAATATTATTAGCATTTATCTTTACAATATGAGTCTGTTCATCTCTTAAATCGGTATGTGCACCATGAGTAATAGTACCACCACTATTTACTACTAAATCATCTAATACAAGTGCGCTAGTGGTCGTATTAAAATAACACAAATCTAAAATTGCACTATTATTAATATTTAAATCCACAGTTTCTGAATCGGCCCAAGTAGAAGTTTGCCAAAATCTTAAAGTAGTACTATTTACATTAAGCGTCGTGGGTGTTACTAATGTTCCTCCGGTTATTTCCAAAATACCAGTAGCATCAATAACAGAATTTAAAGTAGTACTTGAAATAGTTAGAGATTTTGTAGAAGTAACTATATATATTGAAGAACTTGCTAAAGTAAGAGAATCGATTGATAAGCTAGTTGTACCTTGAATAGTATCAGCTCCTGACACTGCCTGATTAATAGAATAAAGATCAGTATTTCCTCCAATTTGTTTTATTAATAAAACACCAGCACCGCCATATTGTTCACCAACACCACCATACATATTTACTCCAGAATAATTAATGCTATTAGCAGTAGTGTATTCCAAATAAACACCACCGCCACCGCCACCGCCACCATCTCTAGTACTATCACCACCATTTCCACCAATTGCAGTTAGACTAGTTGGAGTACCTATAAAAGAATCAGCAACCAATTTTATTCCACCACCAGCTCCGCCACCAGCTCCATTAGCTTGATCTATTGCTACTGCACCATTACTACCAGTCGCACTAATAGCACCACTAATAGTTATATCTCCACTAGCATTTAAAATTATAAGACCACCACCAGATCCACCAAGAGCATTATTATAAGCAGAACCACCGCCAGAACCTATGGTTGAAATACTAGAAATATCTCCATATCCAACACCTCCAGCAAAACTACCTTGGCCACTACCACCATTACCAAAATGCCCAGCACCACCACCGCCAGCAGTAAGGTCATCACCTGTTGACTGACCACCGCCCGTACCATAACCATCTATAATTTCATTTACACTACCATCAAAACCCAATCCATTAACATTAACAAAACCACCAGAATTAATTATGGCGTTTGCTACAGAAAAATCCACTTTATAAAGTTGTGATGTTGAATTGTCAGTATGAGTCAATTTACCACCTGAGTTAATTGTTAGATCACCCGTAATAGTCTGAGTATTAGAATTTTTTTGCTGGATTATTCCATTATTATTTATATTAATAGCAATACCTTCTGTAATATCAGCAGTCAAAACCAAAGTATTAAGAGCAGAACTTCCTCCAATATTTAAAGTATCAAAACTAATATTAGCAGTAACATTAACAGTAATAGCAGTAGAGCTAGAAATATTTACAATAGTTGTAGAAGTCGGAACCACACCAATATCCCAATTAGTACCAGTACCCCAATCACCACCAGAAACACCAATCCAATTCGCTGTACCACCGGCTTGAGTAATGTCTACAATATTTCCAGAAGGAACTAAAGAAAAAATGGCAACATAAAAAACCACAAAAAACAAAAACAGGAAACTAAACATCAGGTACATTTTCTGTTTTGACTTTATAATATTTCTATCAAATTTTTGATTGACTTTGTAACTTAACCACGAAATCATAAATTATATTTTCGTATAACAACAAAAGTCTGGTTAACACCAGTTGATAAATATATTTTACCATTTTTTTGAATTAATAAAAAGGGCTGAGAAGCCCTTTTTACTTTTATCTGTGGATATGTTTTTTTATTGCACTAAATTATTTCCCATCTCATAAACCTCACTATCATCAACGATAACAATTCTATCCCATCTAAAGTTCAAAGAATTGAATGTTGCTTCGTCTGTTATCCAACGTTTTAGTTGGGTATTAGTGTCTGTTGGATCAGGTTCTAGTCTGTATACTTTATTATTGTCTTTGTATTTAATTAGAGTATAGTTTGGATGGTGATTAGTATAGGTTATCTCACTTCCTACTATATATTTATCTAGTAAGTCAGTAGCCACATCTTCGATCCAGTTCCAAGAGTATTTAAGGGCTGTGAAGACTGCTTCAGAAGTAATCCAATACTTCTCTGTGTTAAGAAGTAGGTATACTTTTGGATCAGTTACTATCTTGACTAGAGCACCGTACTTAGGATCATAATTTGGTCCCCAAGGCATGAAGCCTAGAGTGTCATTAGTGATAGAATCTAATTTAGTCTTGGTAGTAGTCTTTACATCGTTCCATGAGTGAAAGTAGGTGAAGAAGACGTCTGAACGGCTAAAAGCGCGTTTAGTGCAGTCTTCGGTGATGTAGTAGACAGCTGTTGAGGCTGGGTGTTTGTAGACTTGTTTTTCAGTTAGAGAGCAGGTGGTGGCTTCGTTCGTATCTTGTATAGTTTCCTGTTCCTCACCTATCACATATGTAATTGTGTATGTTCCTCCATTATCTGATCTGAATTTAATATATATTGTTTGTCCGTTTGTATAATCAGAAATATCTAGGGTGTTAGTATAGCTTTCAAAAGAAGAATTAATAAAGTCAGAATCAGTTGACACTGCCATTTCTATGGCATTTTCTATATTAAATTTAATAGTATTATTACTTGTTTGTGATATGACTGGTTGTCCTGATTTTTGTGTAGGTGGAGTGCTGACAGGCGCCGGTACACCAGTATTAGAAGATGGGGTAGCTGGACAATCACTAGTCGTAGCACTTACTGAACTAGCATAAGCTGTTTCTACTTCGTCACCATTTCTACCTTTCACTCGAAAGGTATAACTGGTTCCACAAGTTAGACTTGTAAAGCTAGAAGAAGTGGCACTGATCCAGCCAGAGGTAGTGCTGGCAGTTGTATTTTCTGCATAATATTTAGAAGCATCACCTGACCAAGTAAGAGTGATTTGAGTGGTTGAATCAGTTATGGCTGAGACTGATGAAGGTATGTTAGCAACTGTATAGACAGCTGTACTCGCAGTTGATGTGGCAGCAAGCACAGAATCACCATTTCTTGCAACTACAGTGAACTGGTAAGCAGTGTTGATAGATAATCCAGTAGCGGCAAAACTGGCACCTAATGTTGAGGTGGTGCTGTAAACTGCAGTGCTGGTTGATGCTCCGTTTGCGTCTAGATAATTACTGTCAGTTGAGTTGTAGACTGCATAAGTGGTAGCAGCTGGATTAGAATTTACATTAATTGTAATTGGTAAAGTACTGGTAGTTGGTGTGCCAATGGTTGGTGTGTCAGCTGTATTAGCTAGAGTATATGTAGCCTCAGTTGTTGTTACATAAGCAGAAGTACCTGAAGCATTATAAGCGGCTACCCTGTACCAATAAGAAGTATTTGTTACTAAATTTACCGAATTAAATTGCATTGTGCCAGTAGAAAGACCAATACCTGGAAATACTGGATCAGTACTTGAAGTTATAGTAGTAGATGTGGTATCAAAATCCACCCCATCTGTAGACCACCCAATAATAAAACCATCTTCATCAGTTGCATTATCTAACCAAGTAATACTTATTGAAGAAATTGTAACATTAGTAACAGTTAAATTTGTCGAATCAAGAGGTATAGCTGCATAAACAAAACCAGCTAAACGAAAAAGCGAAAAAAGACTAAAGACAAAAAAGATTAAACAAAAAAGAGAAAAGAAAACTTGTTCAATTCTTTCTTTTCTTTCTTTAAAAATTGGATTTGTTTTTTTCATATATATATGTTAAATAAATATAATTTGATTAGTAAAGAAATTAATACTACCTAGATTATTATATCACAAAATAAACTTTGTTACTAACTTTTTAAGATATTTTTTTTAAACTGTGGATAAGTATTTTCCTTATTTTAAACCAAGCTTGCTAATTGCAAAACTGTCTCCTCATCCAACCTCTTCCCAATAATTTGTAATCCAACTAGCAGACCTTTTTTAGTTTTTCCAGCTGGGACTGAAATACATGGTATCCCTGCTATTGATACTGGAGCATTAAAAACATCTGCTAAATACATAGCTAAAATATCATTTTTCTTTTCCCCTACACCAAAAGCGGGAAATGGAACAGTTGGGGTGACCAATACATCTACCTGTTCGAATACTCGATCAAAATCTTGTTTAATTAAAGTGCGTACTTTTTGAGCTTTGCGATAATATGCATCATAGTACCCTGCTGACAAAGCATAGGTGCCAATCATTATTCTTCTCTTTACTTCTTCAGGAAAACCCTGAGCACGCGATTTAGCATAAACATCATAAAGAGTTTTGTGCTTTGCTTGTACACCATAACGAACTCCATCTAATCTCCCCAAATTAGAACTATCCTCACTTGGTACAATAATATAATAAGCAGGAATGGCATATTTTGTATGAGGCAAAGAAACTTCTATCAATTTAGCTCCTGCTTTGACCAATCCTTTAATCTTACTTTCAACAATCTCCTTAACTTCTTGATCCATTCCCTTAAGTTCAAAATATTCTTTGGGAATACCAATTTTGATTCCTTTAATTTTCTTATTAATTTCTTTAGTATATTTGGGCACTTTATCATGAGCTGTGGTGGCATCTTTAAGATCTTGACCAGCCATAATTTCCATTAAAATAGCAATATCCTCTACTGTCTTTGCCATTGGGCCAACCGTGTCCAGTGAACTGGACATTGGCATAATACCATAACGAGAATTGCGTCCATAACTAGGACGTAAACCAACAATACCACAAAAACTAGCTGGCTGGCGGATTGAACCACCAGTATCTTCAGCAATTGAAAAAATACACTGGTTATCTGCCACTGAAGCGGCTGAACCACCAGATGAACCACCAGCCACCTTGGTTTCATCATGTGGATTCCTAGTCACCCCATACATTGAATTCTCAGTACTAATACCATGCCCAAAAGCATCGCAGTTTGTTTTTCCAATTAAAACCGCACCCTGTTCGCGTATTTTTTTAATTACAGTTGCTTCATAAGGTGAAATATAATTATCCAAAATTTTTCCACCACCAGTAGAACGCCTGTCTAGTGTGTTAATCGCATCTTTTACGGCAAATGGAATACCGGTCAGAATCTGCTGTCGGCCATCAGCTATCAGCTTATCAGCCTTTTTTGCTTCTTCTAATGCTTCTTTTTCAAAAACCGAAATAAACGCATTAATTTTTTTATTGCGCTTTTTTATTCTTGCCAAACAAGCCTGAGTGAGCTCTACCGAAGTAAAATCACCTTTTTTAAGGCCATCGTGGCATTGTTTGATTGTGAGAGTATTTAATTGCATAAGCTATTTAGCCTCCCCTTTCGAAGGGGAGGAACACACGTAGTGGGGCGGGGTTTATCGTAGAGGTAATGAGGTCTTAAAATACCACGTATGAAAACCACCTAATCACTTCGTGTATATTCCCCCTTCGTAAGGGGGAATCAATTGACTATTCTTCCTCAGCAAACACCGCCTTAACCTTCAACAACTCCCCCACCTTCTCTGGAAAAGCATCTATAATTTTCTCTTTTGTTTCTTCACCACACTCATGAACTTCATCCTCCCGCACCACATCTTCCAAACCAGTCACCTGGCAAGTCTCTTCTACACCTTCAGTATCTACTTCATTCAATATTTCCACATAATCCAAAACAACCGAGAGTTGCTCAGCATACATTTTCTTTTCTTTGCTAGTCAGCTCAAGCCGAGCTAATTTAGCAATTTTTTCTATTTCCTGCTCGTTTAATTTCACATCAGTTTTATTAATTTTATTCTTCCCAACCATCCCTTGTGGATCTAGAACGATTTACAAAACGTCTAAGTATTTCTAAATCCTCTTCAGAAAACCCCAGATCTCTCAGATCCAATCCCCAGATATCAAAAACCATTTGATCATGTATACCATCTAAATCCCTACAGGAACTATACATCTGATCACGTTCTTGATCTGATAATTTGACCCCATCCTCCCTATAAAATAATTTAATGTCAGGTATGAGGGGTTCGATTTTACTTCTGTACGTTCTTATGTATTCATCTCTTGATTCCACCCCTCCACGTTTTGTTTCATCCATATTATTAAATTAAAAATTAATTGATTAATTTGATAAATTCCTCCTCACTTAGTAATTTTACACCCAACTCCTTGGCTCTGTCAAATTTACTTCCAGCCTTCTCCCCCGCCACGACATAATCTGTCTTCTTACTCACCGAAGAAGAAACATCACCACCCAACTCTCTAATCTTATCCTTCGCCTCATCCCGACTCATACTTTCCATACTCCCAGTCAAAACAAAAGTCTGTCCAGACAGCTTTCGGCTTTCGGCTTTCGGCTTTCGATATTCAATTTCTACACCACTGTTTTTCAAATCTTCCAACAATTTTCTATTATCCGCATCTGAAAACCACGCATAAATCGACTCCGCCACTCTCGGCCCCACATCATTCACACTCTGCAAATCTTCCAAACTAGCCTTCATAATCCCATCTAAACTTCTGAACTCTTTTGCTAGAGTAATCCCTGTCTCTTCGCCAACATGATGAATACCTAATCCAAAAATAAACCTAGGCAAAGTAACTTGCTTGGCTTTTTTTATCGCTTCAATTAAATTCTCAGCCGATTTTTCAGCAAATCGCTCCAGTGGTTCCAAATCTCCTTTTGTCAAAGTAAAAATATCGGCCACATTTTTTATCAACCCCTCTTCAATCAGTTGTTCAACGATTTTCTTACCCAAACCATCAATATCAAAAGTTTTTTTGGAAACAAAATGAATAATATTTTTTAATTCTTGCGCAAAACATTTTTTATTTCCACAAAACAAACCAACTGAAGCGCCTTGTTTTTTTTCTCCCCCCTCAGATGGATCCCGTCCTTCATGGCGGGATAAAATTTCCCTCCTCTTTACCTCCCCACCACAAATAGGACACTTTTTTGGTTCGTGAACTCTCTTCTCACTCCCATCCCTCAACTTATCTAACACCCTAACAACTTTCGGAATTATATCTCCAGCTTTTTCAACTATCACAGTATCGCCTATTCTCACATCAAGACGCTTTATTTCGTCAAAATTATGAAGTGTTGCATGGGTCACAGTCGTACCAGCTAATTGTACTGGATCCATCAAGGCAACTGGGGTCAGTGCGCCAGTTCTACCAACTTGTACATAAATATCTTTAATTTTTGTCTTACCCTGTTCAGCTGGAAATTTCAAAGCAATTGCCCATCTTGGTGCTTTGCCAGTAAAACCTAAAGCATCTTGATATTTTTTCTGGTTCACTTTTATTACCACACCATCTATCCAAAATTCAAAGCTGTTTTTTTTATCACGTGAATCCGTAGGATTTTTACGTGACTTTTTTTGTAAATTTTTATAAAATTGAACAATCTGATCAATATTTTTGCACACTTTCCAATTACTATCAGTAAGAAAACCGAGTTTTTTGAGACTCTCTAACTCATCTTTTTGGCTTTCGGTTCTAATTTCGTAGTTCGTATTTTCGTACTTTCTTTCGTAGTTCGTAAGTTTACTAATGTCGTAAGCTGTCAAACTCAACTTCCTCTCTGCCACAATCTTAGAATCCAACTGTCTAATAGTTCCAGCTGCAGCATTTCTAGGATTAGCAAACAAGGCTTCACCTTTCTTCTCTCGCTCTTTATTTAATTTCTCAAGCATTTTCGCCCCCAACCAAACCTCTCCCTCAGCAATTAGACTCACTGGCTCACGCAACCGAAGTGGCACACTCTGAATCGTCTTAATATTTTGCGTAACATTCTCACCAACTTTTCCATCCCCACGAGTCGCCGCGGTTTTTAGCAAACCATCTTCGTAGGTCAAAACAATATGCAAGCCATCAATTTTTAATTCACAAACATAATCCAAATCTTTTGGTCGATATCCTAATTCTTTTTCCAAAATTTTCAAAATTCTTTCCTCCCAATCTTTTATATCTTCCTCGTTAAAAGCATCATTAAAAGACCATTGTGGCACAGCATGCTCAATCTTTTCAAATTTCTCCGCGACCACACCGGCAACCCTCTGTGTTGGCGAATCAGATGTAATTAATTCAGGATGTTGTTCCTCAATCTTTCGTAACTCATCCATCATCCCATCATACATCGCGTCCGTCACTTCCGGATCATTGAGAACATGATACCTGTATCGCAGGTCATCTATTTGAGAGCGAAGTTTATTTATTTTATTATTCATAACTATTTTTTTATTAATTTCATCTGCCAGCCTTCTGGTTGAATAAAAAAATTATATTCCTCACCCAATTCAACCTGCTCAAACGTCCTTACTTGATTTTTATAATCTAAATTATTCCACTTAGGAAAAACCCAATCGTAACTTATTCCTATAAGCATTAGTATTATAGCAAATAATCCAACAAATCTAAAAGATTTATATTCTTTTTGACAAGCAATATACACCAGACTCAATACAAAACCTAACATTGGGATAAACCAATACCTAGTGGCTGCCCCTGGTAAGGACATAATCTCCCACTGTTTTTGTGTCAAACTAACCATAGGCGTAAACAGTGAAGCAAATAAGACTAACCAAGAAAAAATTAAAAATAATTTTATTTCTAATTTAGATTTTAACAAAGTAAAAATCATAACAGACAAGCCTACAAAAAATACAATCAAGTAAACAATCCTCGACCAAATGTTAATTTCGTTTAGAAATAAATCATAAATGTAAACAAACCACTTATAACCAAAAACTGAAGCAATAAAAATTTGTCCTGCAACAATTTTTATAAATGACATAAAAGAAATACCCAACTCCATAGTAGAACGGACATCATTTGCAGTAAATATAATTAAAGCACCCTGCATGAAAGAAAAGAATAAAAGTAAAACAGAAATAATTAATTTTTGTCTGTTTTTATTTTTATACCAATACACAAAAGATAATGGTAATAAAAATATTACAAAAGGCCCACTAAGACTAGATAGAATGATAATAAAAAAATCAAAAAACTTGCCGGGCATATTTTCCGCAGGTTTTGAAACTATCACCATAAATGCTAGCAATGAAAGATACCAATGAGTATTTGTCACATTGGCAAACACTTCAGATGTATTTGGTAAGACAAGATAAATAAATGCAAAGATAACAAAAGGCAACATTTTTTTGCTAATATGCGAAAATCTTCCGGACAACAAAAAATTAACAGGTAAAATTTTTATAAAAATTGCCGATAAATTATAAAATAAAGGAACCAATACTAAGGGAATAAATTGAGAAAAAGATGCTATTATACGTGAAAACGTCTGAAGATATCCAGTGTATGGTAGAAAAATTGATTTTAAAATACCTAAATTATAGGCCTGAGCAAACCAAATAGAACCATCCTCACCCCAAAACTGTGCACATGTTATTACATCAATTCTGCGAGATACAACAATAAAGAAACAAAATAAAAAAACAATGATATGATGATACCATTTTAATTTATTAAAACTCCAAAAATTTAAAAATGTATATATAGTCATTTATTTTATTCTGCTCGAGGTGAATTTAAAATTGTTTTGAAATTTCAAATTAATTTTTGTTAAATTTTATATCAATAATTACACTCGTCTCAATTTCTAAAGGGATCCCTCCACCTTGGTCGGGATGACATTGGCGTTCTATTGACAAAACCCCCAAAATGTGCTATACTATATTTATGGAGTGCCAAAAGGCTTTTTACACTCTCACTCCCCCAAAATCGCTTATTTTAGCGGTTTTTTTGTTTTTCTATATCTCCCCCCTAAAAAGGGGGGATAAAGGGGGGTGTTCGCCGGTTCATATCGTTGGGTGTTGACGAACACCCCCTCTGTCTCCCCCTTGCTAGGGGGAGGACGTTATAACATTCTTTAATTTTCCACCAAAATCGCTTATTTTAGCGGTTTTTTTATAAAAACTATGTCGTCGTCTTTATCCGATTCATTATCAACCTCTTCAAAGTCTTTTCATATTGATGATCAATCACTTTGTTTTCAAAAACAAATTTAAAATCAAAACCAAAAAACAATAAAGCAAAATCACGTTTCAATATTTTTATTACCTCCTTCTTAAAATCATCTGGTATCTTATTAGATTTTGCCAAAGGACATTCATCATCCCAATAATATAATTTGACAATCTTTTTATCAAAATCAATTGTATCCCAATCAACTGCATAAGGATAAATCTTACAATCAATTGGTCGCAAATCTTGACCACAATCTTTTGTAATTTCTAAAAATTTACAATTCTTACCATCAGAGCAATTTGTAAAATAAACCCGATCGGCAATAAAATGGATTTTAATTCCTAAATCAATTATTTTTTGTTTGCATTCATCATGAAAGGCACAATATTCGTTCACCCATTCTTCAACCACATCATCATCACAACAACCACAATTGCATTTATAACCCCGACAACCCTCTAACTTTCCTTCTTTTAATTGTTTTTTCTTCATAGTATTTTGTAATATTTCTAACAATATAACAGTAAAGCAATATAACAATATTTCTAAAGGGATCCCCTGCCTACCGGCAGGCAGGCTCGATTCGTCCTCACGCGAGCTCGGTCTCACTCGGGATGACACCCTAGTGAAGCAACCCCACATACCACCCAATAATCCCCTCTCCCCACAACATCGTCACAAAAGTCGCTAGCGCTAAATATGTCCCAAATGGCGTCTCGCCTTTCATATCTTGTTTTTTCAAACCAATTAAAATCAAACTAAATACCGCTCCACCGACATAGGCCAAAAGTAGGGCTAACAAAATATTTGGAAAGCCTAAAACTACACCCATCAAAACTCCCAACCGAATATCGCCACCACCAATCCACTTACCGCGCGACATCAGATATTGCGCCATAAATACTCCCCCACCAATCAAAAACCCTAACCCCATACTCTGCCAGCTATGCCAACCTATGGCGGGTGCGAAGAATATAAAAATAATAATCGTCGGGACTGTAGAAAAATCTAAAATTTCTTTGTGTTTCAGATCATAAAGAAAAATAAATCCCAGATTAAAAGCTAAAAACCAATCACGAACAATTTCTGGTGTAAGTAAAAAATCACCCTTAGCCCGAATCATCACCACAAAAACAAAGGCCAGCCCCATAAAAAATTCTACAAGTGGATACTGAATTGTTATTCCCCGCCGACAAGTCTTACATTTACCACCAAGAAAAATGTAACTTAAAACCGGGATATTTTCATACCAAACTAGACACCTGTGACAATGGGGACACATTGAACGATCATTGGCAATACAAATATTTTCCCACGTACGCCAAACCAATGCATTCAAAAAACTACCGAAGCACAGACCGAGTGTGAATGTGATTATGTAATAGAAAAGTATCATAAATAATATCTTACAAAAACACTCGGCCTAATGGCCTCAAAAAACCCATCCGACTTCGTCGGATTCAAAACACAAAAACACATTTTTCTAGTACATCCAATTTAAATTAAAGGTTTTTACTTTTTAAACTTATATTATATATTTTTTGATTGAATTATTATATTTTTATCTTTATTGAGTAGTGTTTTTCCACCGCTGGGTGTTTTCGTGTTTTGAGGCCGTCAAGCCGGGTGTTTTTATCCCGACGAAGTCGGGAGAGTGTTTTTAGGCCGGCACAGGCCGAGTGTTTTTGTGTGTATAGTATACCACAAACAAAAACCCCCTGCATAGAGGGGGTCTTTAATTGCTTAGCTAAGCGATCAATCTGTATTATGAACCAGCAATGCCTGATGGTGTTGCTTGAACTGTACCTGATAAACCACTTACAGTACCCTCAAGAGTGGCAGTAATGGTATAAGTAATGCCATCAGCTGAGGCATAAGTATAAGTACCAGAACCAGGATCAGAAGGAACTTGACCCATATATGGAGTAGCACAACCAGTAGACGCAAAACCAGCAGAATTCAAACAAGCATGAGTATCTGTACCGATAATTGTTGAGGAGGCAGCTGTTGGATAAGCACTGTTATCAGTGTAATAAAGTTCTAATGCGGTTTGAGTTTGTTTCAAATCTGATAAACGTTTTGAATCACGAGCTTTTAGACGAGCTGAACCCAAAGCAACAACTGCCAATGTTGATAATAAACCAATAATAGCAATAACAACTAGCAATTCAATTAATGTAAAACCTTTTTTATTCATATTTCCACCCCCTTTCCGTGTAAGATATTCATAATTTACTATTTTATTTTCAAAATTTCCTTAACTTTATCTACCACTTCAGATGGTTTAAAATGAGCTTTTATTAAATAATCTTTAGCACCCATTTCAAGACCCTTGGAAACATCGTCTTTTTGACCTAAATTCGTCAACAAAATAACTGGAATCTTTTTTAATTCAGCATCGGCTTGTAATTTTTCCAAAACAGCGAAACCATCTAATTTTGGCAACAGTATGTCTAACAAGATAATGTCAGGATTTTTCTTTTTTGCATCACTTAGACCAGTTTCACCATTTTCAGAAACAGATACCTTAAAACCCTCCATGGTAAATTTCGTTTGATAGATGTTGGCCAAAAAAGTATCGTCTTCTACTAAAAGAACATGAATTTTTTTTGCTACTGCCATAAAATTGTAATTAAGAATTTATTTTATTATACCAGACTTATGATTTTTGTGAAAGTAGGTGTGGATAAAAGCAAATCTTGCTTCTAAAACTTATACCTTACGATATATACGGATAACGGATTAACGGATATACAGATTTGACGATTTTATCCGTAACATCAGTAAATCCGCATTATCAGTAATCCGTATATATCTCGCTCCAATTCTACTAATTACTTCACTATGTTTCTCATCGCCAAACCAATACTTACTGACATTCTAGGTCCAATATCATCCAAAATTTGCTTTAAACTATCTTGATAAACTGTTCTGGCCCAAGGATCACCCACAAAAACCTTAAGAGGAAATTTCTTTTGAATTTCTTCTTTAAAAAAAGGCATTACTGAAGCCCCGCCAGTCAAAATTATTTTTTCTGGTTTTTTCCCTTTATTACCAGTTTGACTTAAAAATAAATCAAAACTGTATTCAATTTCTTTGGTTATAATATCAATAAATGGCATAAAAACGTGATCTGGAATTTTATCCATTTTTGATAAATCTTTTTTTATTTGTGATGCTAAATCTTTTTCTATTCCTAATAACTTAGATAATTCAACATCAATACTATAACCACCCTCACTAACACTGCGATGAGTGAGTGGTAAACCTTGATCAATAATAAAAAAATTAGTTCGTTCGGCTCCAATATCTACCACCATAGATGTAGCCTTGTCACGACCAACAAGTGAACGCTCTAAAGCAAAGGCCTCTGTCTCCAATTCTTGAAGCTGTAATCCAGCCTTTTGAAAAATAAGAGTATAAAATTGAACTAGAATTTTAGGGACAGCTGTCACTAAAATACTCATACTCTTGGATTTTTCATCATCATTGGGAATTTTTTGATGTACTATCTGCATTTCTTCCATTGGACGTGATAACATTTTGGTAATTTCAGCTCGAACTATCTTGTCTAGTTCTTTTTCTTCCATCTTTGGCAGATTCAAAATTGCATGAAAAATATAAGAAACCGGCAAACTAGCAGTTGCCAAATTGGTTGTTACTTTTGCCCTTTTTGCTAATTCTTTCAAAAGTTTGGCATACTTATCAATTCTTGGATCATCTAATTCTGGTAATTCTTTTGGTTTTTTCCTTGTCTTACCATCTTGAGAATTGAGAAAAACACTATCTTCTGAAAGTAAAATTTCTTCTGGAGTTTTGTCGTGAATATTTGGTAAATGAATATCCAAATCCTGATCAACAATGCCATAGGTCCAAAGCTGTGGTCGCCCCTTGGTTTTGTGAAGCTCAACCAGCTTGATTCCATGTGCACCAATATCAATACCAAGGTATGCTTCGTGTTTAGAAAATAGAGACATATTTTAGTCTATAAAGTAAAAAGTCTATAAAGTCTATAAAGTATTAAAGCTTTCTGACTTTATAGACTTTATGGACTTTTGACTAAATTATTATATCACATTTTAAAAAACAATACCACTAGAACATGACCCACGACCCACACAACACGACCCAGATGCTCTCCCCCTATAAGGGGGAGCCCACACGAAGTGGGGTGGGGGTCTGGTCTAGCGCAGACTTTATTTTCAAAATAAAAGTCAAAATTTTTCACTACATCTACACAAACGAATTTTGTTACGTAGATCGTGTGTCGTGAAACTTTCTCTTTACACCACCGCCTTTTTCAACTATAATAAACCTAACTTAACAATAAAATTTTATGCTAAATCTATACAATACTTTAACTAGAAAAAAAGAGGATTTTACACCTCTTAAAAAAGGTTTATTAAAGTCAAAAGAAGTTGGACTCTATACTTGTGGCCCGACTGTTTATAATTTTGCCCATATTGGCAATCTACGATCTTATGTTTTTGAAGATATTTTGAAGCGTGTTTTGGAATATAATAATTATAAAGTAAAACACGTCATGAATATTACCGATGTTGGCCACCTGACTGATGATGCTGATGCTGGTGAAGACAAAATGGAAAAAGGCGCCAAACGCGAAGGCAAAACAGCTTGGGAAATCGCTGAGTTTTATACTGAAGCTTTCAAATCTAATTTACATGATCTAAATATTGAAGAACCAAACATCTGGTGCAAAGCCACAGATCACATTCAAAAACAAATTGATCTAGTCCAAAAACTAATTGACAAAGGCGTAACTTACGAAACATCAGACGGCATATATTTTGATACAACTAAAATTGACGACTACGGCAAAATGGCGAATCTAAGAAATCAAGAATTAAAAGCTGGTGAGCGTGTAGATATGGGTGAAAAGAAAAACGCCACAGATTTTGCATTATGGAAATGGAGTTCGCGTCACAGCGAACTCCATCCTGAGGGCACCGCAGTGCCCGAAGGATCTCAACGCCAAATGGAATGGCAAGCCTTCGAACACATGGGCTTCCCCGGCTGGCATATTGAATGCTCTGCAATGTCAATGAAATACCTCGGCGAACAGTTTGACATCCACTGCGGTGGCATTGATCATATCCCAGTTCACCACACCAACGAAATTGCCCAATCTGAAACATTGACCGGCAAAAAACCTTGGGTAAAATATTGGCTACACAACGAATTTTTAAACATGGGCACAGAAAAAATGGCGAAATCAGCTGGTAATTTTATAACCTTACAAACTTTAAAAGAAAAAAATATTAGTCCAATTGCTTATCGCTATTTCCTGCTTCAAACTCACTACCGAAAACAATTAAATTTTAGCTGGGAAGCCCTCGAAGCTGCGCAAACTGGCCTCAATCGTCTATATAAAGAGGTAAACAAGATAAAAGACAAAGAGATAAATGGAGATAAAGAGATAAATGCTACATTTTTAGAAAGGATTAATGATGATTTAGATACTCCGGGCGCTTTGGCTCTTGTGTGGGAGTCTCTTAAGCAAGATAAACTGGACTACCCTACTCTTTTGGAATTTGATAAAATCCTCGGTCTTGATATTTCCACCCAAGGCGGATCCGCCTCTGGCGGAGAAACAATAATACCAGACGAGGTCCAAAAACTTTTGGACGAGCGCCAAATAGCTCGCGAAGCCAAAGATTATAAAAAATCTGATGAATTGCGTGATGAAATTAAAAAACTTGGCTGGGAAGTGAAAGATACTAGTGTGGGACAAGAGATGACTAAGTTGTAACACAAAGGAGTTCTCAGAAATTTTAATTACTTACTTTAGACTAATATGAATATAGAGCTGCAAAACAGTTTTTACATAATAAGACATGGGAAAGCCAAAAACAATGAACTTGGCATTGAATCTTGTAAAATGGAGAGTCAAAAAGCTTATAGTCTCACTTCAGAAGGGAAAGAAGTAGTTAGCAGAGAATCCAAGAAATACACTGATTTTGATATAATTTTTTCCTCTCCATTCTTCCGAACACAGGAGACTGCTGCCTTTTTTGCTGAGACATCAAATTGTGAAGTTGTTTTGGATGAAAGACTTGTTGACATTGACTTAGGTGATCTAGATTTAAAGCCATATCAAGCTTCAAGGGCTTTCACTAAAGAGCATCCAGATAATGACTATGTTTATCCAAATGGAGAGAGTTTCTCACAATCTTTGAATCGTCTAATAAATTTTATGAAAGATATTAACGCAAAAAATAAGAACAAAAAAGTGCTCATTGTAAGTCATGGCTTTCCCTGTGAAGCATTGCTCGACTGGGTATCTGGGAAACCCTTAAACAATTGGGATAAATGTATAGAGAAGGGTAAAGTTTTTGCATTGGAATCATAACTAAAACATCCGACAACAGCATATATCTGGTTCGCTATGCTCAACCATATTGACCGGTGATCCCGCTTCGCAGTATCTTATCACCGGTCAACAGCAAATATACACAAAATAAAATATTAATATGGTTAGTTATAAAAAAATTGTTCAGCAGGATGGTCGTGTGTCCGGCACGGCCAGAAAACAAATTGAACGCAAAACTGGTCGATCAATCGTGTCAAAAAAGAATTTTTTACCGAACAAAAAACAAAAGGATAATAATAAAAGCCTACCAACCACATAGAAATACAGATTTTTTAATTATTTTTAGCTAAATTAAGTTTAATAATTCACTAGTTTTGATATAAAAGAGTTATATATAATCACTTTTTGACCCTTGGAGAAACTTTACTAAGACATTTAATAGATCATAATAATATAAGTATGAATTATCGATTCAAAAACATAGGCGACATAAATAAGGAGTTAAAAAAACAACTCCATCTACTAGAAAAATACTCGGGTAATATTAGTTCTAAAATCAATAAAATAAGTTCTGATAACGAAGATGTTAAAAAGACTCTTAAAATAGAATCAGAAATAATAGATATTACCAGCCTGAAAGCAAAACTTTTATCAAATAATCGCCATCAGGCCATGCACTCATTCATGCAAATCGTACAATTTGTCATTGATGAGATAGAAAATAATAATATAACAAATAAAACATTGAAAAAGGATCAATTACTTTTTAATAAGATTGCTGACCTCAGCTATCGGTTTGAGACATTTTGTAAAGATGACAAGAAACAATTTCTCTTGTTTGAAAATATTCGAAATTTACTTAGAAACCTTGTTGGGATTCTTCTCGGAGATAAATACATTGGCTTTAATCAAATGACTGTTCCTGCGTTTCACATCACCTTTGACTTCAAAACAAGGGATCGAGATAAAATAACAGATAAAGACTTCATTAAAAACTTTATTATCACAACAATCAAAACCCTTGGAATGAGTATCCTCCATGGGCCAAACTTAATGGAAGGTGCACCCGAAAATCCAGGCATTACCGGTTTTGCTGTTATTGATTTTTCTCACATTGCAATCCACACATTTGTGTTGCCTCATGGTTTGGAAAATGAAGTATTCATGGATATTTTTTCATGCAAACCGTATGATAGAGAAAAGGTTGTTGAGTCAATTGAAAAAACATTCAACGTAGAAAAACATAGAGTAAATTATGAAGTTCTTTCATTTGGTGAATAAATCACAAACTCCGACTCCGGGAGCCAAACTTACCAAATAAAATTTTAAAACAAAATATCATCACTTCGGAGCCACTATTCAATAATCCAGAGGCTCCCGGAGTATTAGAAGAGAGCCAAAACATCGGACGCGCACTAAACATTATCCACAAGTTTGTATATATCTCTTGACATAAATTATACAAACTGGTATACTTTGTATATATTAATAAAAAGATAGATACAAACTTATGCAAACAATAGAAATTGGTGTATACAAAACCCAATCTCAAGGTTTTAAAGCCTTTGTCCCCCACCCTTTTCCCCCAAAGGACGGTTTTGATTTTGACCAAAAAATCCTTAAAAAAAATAATGAAGCTTCCCGTTTGCTTGGCAAGCTAGATGGCATTACCAAACTATTACCTGATGCAGATTTCTTTCTTTTAATGTACTTACGAAAAGATGCCTCGGCTTCCAGTCAAATTGAAGGTACACGGGCAACAATGATAGATGCTATTACCGCCGAAGCTAAAATTAATAGTGATATTCCAGATGATGTTGATGATATTCTCCACTACATAAAAGCATTAAACTATGGCATCAAAAGAATGGGGCAAGATAATTTCCCTATGGTACTTCATTTTATCCGCGAATTGCACGCACAATTGATGCAAAAAGCACGCACCACTCATTTTTCCGACCCAGGTGAATTCCGCAAAAGTCAAAACTGGATTAGTGGCACAAAACCAGACAACGCCAGATTTGTTCCTCCACCAATTACTGAAATGAAACGCGCAATTAGTGACTTAGAAAAATTTATTCATACCAATGATAACATTCCAACTGTCATTAAAGCTGGATTAATACATTCACAATTTGAAACGATCCACCCATTTTTAGATGGTAATGGTAGAACTGGCAGAATGTTAATCACCTTTTATCTTTGGAAAGAAGGTTATTTGGGAAAACCGGTATTATTTTTGTCGTCTTTTTTTAAAAAGCATCAAAAACTATACTACGAAAAATTACTTGGTTATCACCACGGTAATGTTGCTGGCTGGGTAGATTTTTTCTTAGATGGTGTAATAGAAATTGCTAATGAAGCAATTGAAATTGTTAGTAAAATTACTACTCTGCGAGAAAAAGATATGGCCAAAATACACACCTTTGGAAAACGGGCTTCGGAAAGTGCCATGTTAGTGTTACCCAAATTATATGCCCAACCAATTATTAGTGTTAATAATGTAAAAAAATGGACTGGTTTTACTTATGTTGGTGCAGAAAAAGTCATTGATAGATTTGTTAAAATTGGCATCCTAACACCAAAAGACAAACATAAAACTTACGGACAATCATATATGTATAAAAATTATATTGATATTTTTGTTGAGGACGAATAAACCCGTACGGTTTTGAAAGTATTACCCCAATCTACCAGATAAGCCAAAGGAAGAATTATTAGTGCCATTAAAAAACCTTATATAAACAAATTTTATGAAAAAAGATTTATCAAATAAGAAAACTTTCAAATTAGAGGAATTCAAAAAATTCGCCATGAAGGGCAATGTCATGGACATGGCCATTGGTGTTATAATTGGTGCGGCGTTTGGAAAAATTGTAAGCTCGCTTGTTTCTGATATTATCATGCCACCAATTGGTTGGCTGACTGGTGGTGTTGATTTTTCCAAACTAATTTTTACCCTAAAGCAAGTCTCTGACACTGCTCCAGCAATTACCATTAATTACGGCTTGTTTATAAACACAATTATAGATTTTATTATTATTGCCTTTTCTATTTTTATTGTGATTAGGCAAATAAATAAATTTAAAAAGAAAGAGGAGCAAAAACCAAGTGAACCTAATGAAGAAGTTTTGTTGTTGAGGGAGATAAGAGATAATTTGAAGAAATAATAATAAATAATATATGAAACTAATAACACCAACTTTAAAATACGAAAAAAGTTGGAAAGAAGGTCTGGTTGAATTTGAAGATTCAGAACTTTGGGACGGTTTTTGGAATGTGTTAAAAAAACCAACCGATTTGAGAGATTATATAAAAAAAACTAATGATTACTCAAAAGGAGAAAATCTACCAGATCATTGGGTTACGTCAAACACCTATTGGCTGGTTGATAAGGGAAGTTTTGTTGGTCATGTCAATGTTCGTCATAAATTAAGCGAACAACTAAAAAAAGCCGGGGGACATATTGGTTATGCCATACGCTCATCCATGCGCAAGCAAGGCTATGGTTTTAAAATTTTAGAATTAGCTTTAGCTAAAGCAAAAAAAATCAACCTCAAAAAAGTCTTAATAACCTGCGAAGATTCAAATACCGTATCACAAAAAATAATTGAAAAAAATGGTGGACAATTAGAAAATACACTGAAAGTAGATGGTAAAATGATTAGACATTATTGGATAAAATTTTAAAATAACATGCCAAAAATCAACATATTAACAAAAACAATCCTAGGCGCGCTAATTATCTTGAGTGGACTTTTTGCTTTTGTTTCTAAAACGACACAGGATGTTGAGCCAACCCAAAATGTTAAAATAGACGAAACAGCCTATTACCAAGTTACAAAAATTGTAGATGGTGATACAATTGATGTAAATATTGACGGCAAAACTGAACGCATTCGCCTGATCGGCATAGATACGCCAGAAACTGTGGATTATAACAAGCCAATAGAATGTTTTGGCCCAGAAGCCACTGCCAAAGCCAAAGAATTATTATTAAACCAAAAAGTCCGACTAGAAGCTGACCCGACCCAAGATAATCGCGACGCTTACGACCGCCTGCTCCGCTATATTTACCGTGATGATGGTTTATTTTTCAATCAGTGGATGATAGAAAACGGCTACGCCCGTGAATTCACTTTTATAAAACCTTACAAATACCAGACAGAATTCAAACAAGCTGAAATAAATGCACAAAATGGTGAAGTGGGGTTGTGGAAGAGTGGGGTTTGTGATTAAAAACATGTGTCATTGTGACACCGTGTCATTGCGCTTCGTGGGATTGCTTCGCCCCGATGCGAATCGGGGCTCACAATGACAGTAAAATCAAAAAACCACCTCTTTAAAGATGATCTTTCAAACTTCCCTCCTTGAAGTTCTCCTTATGTTTCCGCGCTCTTCGAGCGAACGGAGATTGAAAAAAAGAGCGATGAATCACCTGGTTCAAGAATCGTGAAGCTTGCCTCAACTAATCCATTGGAGTGCCTAACTTCGACACCTCGACCCAACCGAGACCCTGGAACCAGCTTCTCCTTGATAACTAGCACCAAAATATCCTTCATCTCATGAGGATATCCACCTTGCTCCAAGACCCCCCTGACCAAATCCCCAATAATCCTCCTCTTGTCAAGATCCATCTTCCAACTCCCACTCCTGTGTCTGACAGTATTCTAGATTGGTCTCCTCCATGACCAACCTACTCCAGATGTCGGGATATTTTGCCTTGAGCCAGAAGAACAGTTCGTTGACAGCATCTTCCTTCTCCTCCTTGACGAAGGATAATGCGTAAATCAACTTCCGCAAAACACGAAAAGAATATTCCGCTATGAACTGCTTGCAAAACATCTTAAGCATGACATACTCCTTCGTTGTATTTTTTACTATCTCCAGATTATCATAAAAATATAGACGAGTCAATCTAACTTTATCAACAGTTTTTTTCTCTTGTGGCTATTTTATTATTTTTTTGGTATAATGTAATTAGTCAAAAGTCAAAAAGTCCATAAAGTCAACAGTTTGTCTGAATTTTATGTTTTTGCTTTATAGACTTTGTGACTTTATAGACTTTACAACTATTTTATGCCCGATCAAAAAATCACTCACGCAGAAGATGAAAAAAATATAGCCCCAGCAGAAGGAAATATTGCAATTGAAACTCCGAGTGAAGTAATTCAACAACCTGTAATTGAAAAAACACCTACTACACCAGAAGGTGAATTTAGTTTTACCCAAAAAAAACCCGAAACCCCAGCAGAAGAAGAAAACTTTTTGGAAGAATCCATTGGCAATCTTAAGTCAAAACTTCGTGGCACCAAGAAAAAACCAACTACTGTTCCCCAAGTCCGCGATGAAGTAACCATTCAAGTGGAAAAAGTAATGGAAGAAGATTTGGGAGATGCCTTTCTTGAACTGACACCCATACAAAAACAAGAATTCAAAATCAAAGGCGAACAGGTTGCCTTTGAAATTCGCGATCTTCTAAAAAAGACGCACCTAAAAGCGAAGACGATTTTTAAATTAATTTTTGAATGGCTCAAAATGCTCCCTGGAATTAATAAATTCTTTTTAGAGCAAGAAGCGAAGATAAAGACGGATAAGATATTGGCGTTGAAGAAAGTTGACAGAAAGTAAGCTCTCCCCCTATTAGGGGGAGCTGACACGGAGTGACAGAGGGGGTCTGAAGTAGCTGGAAGAATGATTTAATAATTAAAAATGACATAAAGCACCACACATCATACAAAAATAAGAATCTATCCGATAATAAAATAGTAGTACAAACTCTACAGCTTCGGCAGACCCCCTCCCCGACTTACGTCGCGGGCTCCCCCTGATAGGGGGAGAGCAAACAAAGGCACTTCCTTTTTTATGTTCCAATTCTTCGCCACTCCACAACCAGCCTTCACAGCAGGAACAAACGGATTACTCAATGATCCAATAATTTTTCTATTCCTCATAATAATCATCGGGATATTACTAATAATCGGAGTGCTATTTATGCTTCGAGCCTTTTTTCGCACCCAATTACGTGAAGTCAAAGCATTTGAACGAATCGTTTTACAAATAATGGTTTCCAAAGAAAGAAAATCTGAAGGCCAAGGTGGACAAAATAGTCAAGAAGATAGATTGGAACAAGTACGAGAAGAAATTGGTCTAACAGAAACAATCTTTGCTTCTCTGGCTGGCATGCGAGCTCAACGTGGTTTTACTCGTTGGCTTTTAGGTCGAAATGATTCAATCTCTTTTGAAATGGTCGCCCACAAAGGCTTAATTACTTTTTATATTGCTATACCTAAAAAAGCAAAGGCTTATATAGAACAACAGATCCATGCTCAATATTCCCATGCCCAAATTGATGAAATGACTGATTATAATATTTTTACTGAAAAAAGTTCTATTGTAGGTGCCTACTTAAATTGCAAACAAAAAAAAGTCTTCCCATTCAAAACTTACAAAAAAGCTGACTCTGATCCATTATCAGTACTTTTAAATGTTTTGGCAAAAGTTCATGAAGCTGAGAGTTCTCTGGCAATTCAATACGTAGTTCGTTCTGCTCATGGTAAATGGCGTCGGACTGGAGTTAGAATTGTCCGTGATGTTAGAAAAGGCGAAAGGTTTGATCTTGTGGCTCATCGCAGTAGTTTTAGCAGGATGATGAAAAAAGTTAGCAAAGACTTAGCCGGAACAGTAAAGAAAAAAGATGAGATAGGATCAACTGATGATAAATACCAAATGTCAGCCATGGAGGAAGAGACTTTAAAAGGTATTGAAGAAAAGCTCTCCAAAGGTGGTATGGATGTAACTGTTCGTCTACTCAGTGCCTCTGATAATGAAGAAACCGCCCGCATGAATTTGGATAATCTAATAAATGCTTATAGTCAATACAATCTTTATCGCTTCGGTAATGAATTCCTTGCCAATATCCCCCGAAAACAAACTCAGATCATCCGTGACTTTATCTACAGATCTTTTAATGAAAAACGTTTCTTAATTTTAAACACAGAAGAAATGGCTAGCTTCTGGCATTTACCACTCCATTCTACTGAGGCGCCAAATATAAAATGGCTTCAGGGTCGCAATGCTCCACCACCAGAAAACATTCCGACCGAAGGCTTGCTTTTGGGTTATACTGATTATAGAGGTATAAAACGCGATGTCCACCTTCAAGAACCTGACCGTCGTCGCCATTTATATATTATTGGTAAATCGGGTAGTGGTAAATCAGTAACTATTGCCAATTTAGCTATTCAAGATATCATGGATGGTAAAGGTGTGGCTATTGTTGACCCACACGGTGATCTAATTGAAGCAGTTTTAGAACATATCCCAAAAAATCGTGCCGATGATGTAGTTATTTTTGATCCATCTGATGTTAGTAGACCCGTTGGTCTAAATATGCTTGAAGCTAAAACCGAAGATCAAAAAGATTTTGCTGTTCAAGAGATGATAGGTATTTTTTACAAACTCTTTCCACCAGAAATGATCGGACCAATGTTTGAACACCAAATGCGTAATGTGATGCTCACACTTATGGCTGATATAGAAAATCCCGGAACTATTATTGATATCCCACGCATGTTTACTGATGATGAATATGTAAAGCAATACTTGAAAAAACTGACAGATCCAGTTGTGCGGGCTTTTTGGGAAAAAGAAATGGCTAAAACATCAGACTTTCACAAATCAGAAATGCTTGGTTATTTAATTTCCAAGGTTGGTAGATTTGTTGGCAATGAAATGATGAGAAATATCATGGGTCAACAAAAATCAGCCTTCAACTTCCGTGAAATAATGGATAATAAAAAAATACTACTAGTAAATTTAGCCAAAGGAAAAACCGGTGAAGTAAATGCCAAATTATTAGGTTTGATTGTAGTTGCTAAACTACAGATGGCCGCCATGGGACGAGCTGATATGGCCGAAGAAGATCGTCATGATTTTTATTTATACATTGATGAGTTTCAAAACTTTATTACCGACTCTATCTCTACTATTTTATCCGAAGCCCGTAAATATCGTCTTGATTTAATTATTGCCCACCAATACATGGGGCAATTAACCGATGACAAAGGCAAGGCTGATGTTCGTGATGCTGTGCTTGGTAATGTTGGTACTATTCTTTCTGGTCGTATTGGACCAGATGATTCTGAAGTTCTAGCCAAAGAATTTGCCCCCGTCTTTGGATCCTACGATTTGTTAAATTGTCCAAAATATTCTTTTTACGTAAAACTTCTAATAGACAATCAGGCCTGCAAGCCATTTTTAATGAAAGCCTACCCACCAGTTAGAGGTAATTTGGAATTAGCTAATGCAATCAAAGAACTATCCAGATTAAAATATGGCAGAGACAAAAACATAGTTGAAGCTGAACTCATGGAAAGAACTAAATTGGGCGATACTGATGGTGGAAATAACCCTGACATGATTGAGGCAAGCTTGTAATGCAGAATGATACCCACAGGGCATCCCTCTTCGGGGATAAATGATAAATGATAAATATGGTCAAAGTACAAACCTGGGGGTTTGGGGGTGTCAACTGTTTGAGCCCCCATTCGTATTGCCAATGATTACTTACATAGTAGCTATGGGGCGAGTTTTGCACCCCCAAAACTTTTTGTTCTTTCCTGCCTGCCGGCAGGCAGGTTGGTTACAAAAAGTAAAAGCACTAATGTCTCAAAGAATTAATTTTGACACATTCATCATTTTAAATTTCTATCAACACCCTATCCCCCATTCTTCCACACAAAATAATGACTTGATTATTTTAATGTGGTAAAATAATAATATTCAATTATTAATTGATGATTAAATATTTAATCTGTTAAATTGGTAAAATCTGTGATTTGTCAGATCTGTAAAAATCTGTCAAATCCGTGTTAATAAAAACAAAAACAAAAAACCCTATGAACTCTCTCTCCGATATTTTAAATCAAAAAGCTGACGAACTTTTTTTGAACGATACCGATACGACCACAGAAGAAACAAAATCAGACGACACACCAACAAATACACCAAAAGAAAATAATGAAAAAAACCTAAACATTGCTGAACTAAAAAACGCAATTTACAAAATAAAAGACCAACTAGACAGCATGTTGCGGATGATGGATGGTGAGATAGTAAAAACTGCCAACAAACAAAATCCAGATATTGAAAACTTGAGCACCGGCGAAAAAATCATAGAGGGTGTATTTAATGGTGAAAAAATGGTCGGCTCAGATGGCAAAGAATATTCAATTCCACCAAATTATGCTAGCAAATCAAAACTAGTTGAGGGTGACATGATGAAATTAACAATCACTCACAGCGGTTCATTTATTTACAAACAAATTCAACCAATTGAACGAAAACGAGTTACTGGCGAGCTAGTCTCGGATCCAACCTCTGGACAATCCTCTGTTTTGGCCGATGGCAGGACTTACAAAGTCCTAACTGCATCTGTTACTTTTTTCAAAGGTAAAGCTGGTGACGAAGTTGTTGTACTGGTTCCCCAAGATGGCGAGAGTGACTGGGGTGCGGTGGAAAATATTATCAATAAATAGTCGTATGCCATAGGTCGTAAGTCATAAGTAAAAAACATCCCGATTTGATCGGGATGTTTTAAAATATACTTCCAATTTGTTCTATTGATTGATATGTCCAGAAACCAATTTTGTCATCTCAAACATTGTTACTTCCTTTTTACCACCAAATAGAGGTAGTAGTAAGTCATCTGCAAAGATGTTTCTCTTGTTGGCTGGGTTTTGAAGATTGTTCTTCTTGATGTATTCCCAAAGTTTCTTTACTACTTGACCACGTGCTAAAGGACCCTTGCCGACTACGGCTTCTAACTCTGCTGAAAGTGGCAATGGCTTTAGCAAAGCTGGATTTGCTTTTCTTGGCATAAAATTCTAAGATTAAGAATAAAACTTGAATTAATTTAGTTAACGTAGACAGTATACCACAAAACCCCTCTAAATACAAGAGGTAAGCCCTAGGGTGTGTATAACCTCACATCAGCCATTTTTACACCACTTCAATATTATTTGTCAAGCTACTCCTAATAATGTATAATATCATCACTTTACACAATATTTTATTCCTTATTCCTTATTCTTTATTCCTTACTCCTTACTCCTTAATAATTATTCCTTCACAAAATATGGCTTTATATCACAAACACCGTCCTCAAACTTTTTCTGACATAATCGGCCAGGATCATATTGTCCAAACAATATCAAATCAAATAGCTGGTGACAAAGTCGCCCATGCTTATTTATTTTCCGGTCCCAGGGGTATTGGTAAAACTACCATCGCTCGCATTTTGGCTAAAGGTGTAAACTGTCTAAACAGAAAAGAAAAAGATTCTGAACCTTGCGACCAATGTGAATCTTGTAGTGAAATTATCAGTTCTCACTCCATTGATGTGATAGAAATTGATGCCGCTTCTCATACTGGGGTTGAAAATGTGCGAGAAAATATTATTGATAATGTTAGATTTAGACCGACAAAATCAAAATTTAAAGTTTTTATCATTGACGAGGTGCACATGTTGTCAACTTCCGCTTTTAATGCACTTCTGAAGACCATAGAAGAGCCACCAAGCCACATCATCTTTATATTAGCCACCACTGAACTACACAAGCTTCCGGAAACTATTGTTTCACGCTGTCAGAGATTTGATTTTAAAAAAGTTGGTTTTGATGAAATGAGTAAACAAATTAATAAAGTTGCCAAAATTGAAGGCATAAAAATAGATAAAGATATAGTAGAAAGAATTGTAAACAAAAGTGATGGCTGTGTCCGTGATGCTATTTCCCTTTTGGATCAAATAATGGCTTCTGGAGAAAAACATATTACAGCTGAAAATTCTTCTTTGGTTTTGCCAAATGTTAATGTGGAAAAAAATCTTGAATTTATTACTGCCACAATTAATAAAGAAGCTGGTTCGGCTTTGGAAATCTTAAATCAACTAGTAGAAGCTGGCTCAAATCTTAATTATTTTAATAATGATGTAATTGAAATGCTCCGAATCATGATGGTAAGCAAAACCAATGCCAACATTAGTGGTTTGGGATTAGATTTGAGTGAAAAAGTAAAAAAAGAATTAAAAAAACTAAATGACAAACTAGAATACAATGAAATTGTCACCCTCTTAGACTTATTTATGACTCGAGGCAGACAAATCAAAACTGCACCTCTGCCTCAATTACCTTTAGAAATGGCGGTGATTGAATATTCTGCTGGCAATCAGCTATCGGCTGTCAGCTATCAAAAAGATAATAACAACAGTAACAACAAAAGTACCGAAACGAAAGAAAAACCTAAAGAAAAAGAAAGGACTCCTGAAACTGAAATTAAAGTAGAAAAAAAGACCATAACGGAAAAAGTCAAAAATTTAGTTAGCAGAAATACTGATTTTACTTTGGACGATGTCAAAGATAACTGGAATTCCTTTATTAGTAAAGTAGAAAATAGTAAACCATCTCTGTCTTTTATTGTAAAAATGGCTGAAATACAAAATTTAGATGGGAATACACTAGAACTTAGTGTTGACTATAGCTTTCACCGTGATAAACTAATGGAAAAAGTCTGTCAAAAAGAATTGGAAGAGATTTTAGCGAAAATAATCGGGTGTAAAATAAAAATAAATACTGTTGTAACCGAAAAAAATAATATTTCTGAAGAATCGAACGAATTGAAAGAATTGGCTTCAAGTTTGGGTGGGGAGATAATCTAATAGAAATTTCTAATAAATTCTGTCATTGCGAGGAATGAGAATACATGACGCGGCAATCCCAGCCATCAGCGCTTAAAACTTTTCAGATAAATCTTCCCATTCATCATTATGTAGACATGGTAATTATTAATCATAATCTTTCCTTACTATGTATGGGATTGCCACGTCAGCCTTTATTTCATAAGACCTCCTCGCAATGACACAATAGTATTTTGTTAATATTTTTTTAATGACCTCTCGCCTGTCATGACAATAAAACAATATAACACAAAAATGTCTTCTCGCCTGTCAAATATCACTTATCATCTATCCCCGAAGATGGATGCCCTATGGGTATCATTTATCACCGTAATAATAACGGTTATTTTTATTTCTCTAATCCCCTCACCAACCACCGCTTCTACCAAGATCCAAAACATCTCCGTCCCCTTCACCTCCCAAGCCCCCTACGCCTACTGGGGCCAACCCTGGCAAGATGCTTGTGAAGAAACAGCCATTGTTATGATTGATAATTTTTATAGAGGCAAAACCCTTGAAACTAAAGCCATTACTAAAGAGGAAATATTAAAAATTTTAAATATAAAAAACAAAAACTTTGGCACAAGTTTAGATGAAAATGCTGAACAAATTACAAAATTAATTAATGATTTTTTGCCTTGGGAAGCTAGAATAGTTGAAAATCCAACTTTGGAACAAATAAAATCAGAAATTGATAACAGCCGTCCAATAATAATTCCAGTTCATGGTAAATATTTATATAATCCTCATTTTAGAAATGGCGGACCTGATTATCATGTTTTGGTGATCTCAGGTTATGATGATGAAACAAGTGAATTTATCACCCAAGAACCTGGCACAAGATATGGCAAAAACTTTCGTTACAAGTTTGACATCCTACTAAATGCCATCCACAATTTCTTACCTAGTCTAGAGACCAAAAATGGCCACAAACTAGCGATTTTCACCCAAAGAGAGCTAATCACCAGTCGTGAAGCTGATGGTGATAAAGACGGCCTAATTAAGGCTGATGAGCTGAAATATGGCACTATTACTTGGCTTTATGATAGTGATGGCGATGGCTACAAAGACGGTGTTGAGGTTATATCAGGTTATTCCCCCACTACGGCTGAAATCAATCTCAAAAACGGATCGCTGATCAAATCAATCAACGACCCAAAAGTTTATTTACTAGAAAATAAAAATAAACGCCACATTTTAAATGAACAAGTTTTTTTAAAGCACGGCTGGCAATGGAATCAGATAAAAATTGTTAGTGAGAAGTTTTTGGAAAGTTTGGCGATTGGAAAATTAATTGATGAATAAAAAAGTAAAGAGTAGGAATGATGCACGACCGATAGAGTGTGTTATTCATATTTTTATTATGTCAACTAAAAAAAGATAATTTAATTTGTTTTTATTTATAAACCTAGTAGAGGTCAAACTGTTTGTAGATAAAACAAAATAAATCACCCAGCCCCAGAGGGGCGTCCTGTTTGTAGATAAAACAAAATAAATCACCCAGCCCCAGAGGGGCGTCCTGTTTGTAGATAAAGACCAATCACCAAAACAAAAGCTCCGTAGCCTTCGGTCGTGAGCTCAGGCCGAACGGGAGCGTCCTGTTATTTACGTAAACCAACCAAACAGGTCGCTCCTACGGAGCTAACAAATATTTCTAATGATTCAAGCTACAAACAGTTGGCTCCTAACGGAGCCAGTGTAATGAATTATAATAAAGCGTCACTTCATAAGAACAGACAATTTAAAGTAATGCTCAGGGTGTTAAAATACAGAGATTAGCACCACCGAATTTACCATTAAGCCTATATTTTTATCTTCTAATTTTCTACGCATAAAAAACAATGATTTAAACACTGATTTAAATCATTGTTTAAATCAGTAATTCTTTATTTAAGTTTATATAATTATTTGTAAGAATTACGAGCGTTGTTTATACTCGTTATCAATATAAACACAGTTTTTGTGTCATTGCGAGGAGGCCGATTCGCATCGGCTGACGAAGCAATCCCAGTCTTTAACGCACTAATGAATGGGATTGCGGAGCTTGTCCCGAGTGAAGACGAGGGATCTCTCGGTCTCCTCCCTCCAAAGGCGGGCACGGCGCAATGACACAAAATTACAAAAAGTGTAAATAGCGCTAGTAATTCTTACAAATTATACCATATTTAATTTGTGTTTTCAAAAACAAACTTTTTGAGGGCTTGTTTTTTTGTATTACTCCCGTACTATGACGAGTTTAAAATAGTTTTGGTTGAGTAAAAATAAACAATTTTATTTCAATTTTTTAAGAGACTTTTTCTTTGGTAAAAAATTGTTTTTGGAAATAACAGGCTTACCTATTTCTTTTTCCAACTGCTCTTTGGCAATGCCGGCAATTCTCCCACCTCGTTTGGCATCCTGTGCCAATTTTGGAACCCCCTTAGAATTTTCGGTTTTGTGAATTTCTGTAGTAGAACGTTCACCAAGCATCGTAAAAATAAGTTCAAAGTCATCCATATGATCGCGCAAGTTCTCTCGTTTGAGACCTTTCACTTTTTTGTATTCATTTGGTGTAATGCCAAAAGTAGCTTTGGATATTTCTGCAGTCAATATCTCATAATCTTTCTGTGCCTTAACGCCGCGCTTTTGCCACTCATCCGTTAGTTCTTCTCTGATAGTAATTCCACGCATTCGTTTCTCTATCCAATCTTCCGGATAACCTTTGAGCTTATAAAGTATTCTTGTACGTTTAGTTGCCAGTTCCGGATTTTCTATTTCCTGCACTCTTTCATAGCCAACTTTTGCCAGCCAGCGCTTAAACGGCTCGGCTTTTGGCGATGGGATTGATTGAATGATACGAAAAACTCCCTCTGTGTCGGCACAATCTGTTTCTCGCATTTTTCCGTCTTCTGCTGACAATTTCAATTGTTCCCAAAATGGGAACGGTTGAGATATCTCTTTATCACGTTCTTTCATTTTTGCCCAATATGTTTTAGGATGAGGACTATCTGTAAGAACATATATAACATCAGTAACCGAAAACCACCACTCATTCTGAAAAAGTATTTTTCTAATTTTTTTACCTTTGAATAAAGCGATTTTTGTAGTTTCCATATTTTAAACCTTAGATATTATTCACATTATACCATATTTAATTTATGATTTCAAAAACAACCCGTATTAAACGGATTGTTTTTATTTGTTTATTTTATTTTTTTACAGTTTTTTAATGGTTGATTTAAAAATTTTAAAATTATTTATAATGAAAACACTAAACCATACAAATTATGACGTTTGTCTATTGGAGTTTTAATCTTTAATTTAAATTTAAAACCATAATGTTCTAATAACGCAATAAGCTCTTCAGGTGGAATTGGTGAGAGTATATTTGTAATACCATCTTTTTTACCCTTAAAAAATTTTGATTCTGTATCTACAAAAGGATATTCTTCTATAAAAATTAAATTTCCATCTTTTTTAAGTAGTTTTTTCCAGCATTTGATTGCCTTATTCCTCTCTCTATCTTTTATATAATAAAATAAATTGGTAGAAAATATTGTCCCAAATTTTATATCTTTATAGGAGTTGAGGGTTATAACATTATCTTTTGAAAATTTTATTGTATCTTTCTTTATTCTATTTTTTGCAAATTCAATCATTACTTCAGAAATGTCATTTGCGTAAACTTCTGAAAAATCTTTTGACATCTTTTTTAGCAGAAAACCTGGGCCAGATGCCAAATCCAAAATAGGTTCTTGAATATTTGACTTGATGTTATTATATATTTTTTCTTGTGCATCATAATGCCCCGTTTCCATCATGTGCGCGTCGTAATTTTGAGCATACACATCATATAACCGCCTAACTTCGTTTAAATATGTTGGTTTAAAGTTTAAAAAGCTAACCAACGCATCTTTTTTATCTATTGAAATATTTAACTCTTTTTCTACACCAAAAGGGGCAAATTCTGTATTTGGATATTTTATTTTTACCTTATTTATTAAAATATTAAATAAATTATTTGCTTCTGTTACTGGAGCTACTTTATCATGAAGATGCGCAAAAGGAACTAAAATAATTTGTTTATTATTAGCTTTTTTTATTAGTACTGTAGTTAGTTTTTTTATTCCATCTACATCATCAAATGGTTCAAAATGACACAATGCAACCAAGCCATTGTAAATTTTATCTTTGAGTATAGGAATAATCACCTACAAAGGTTAGAACTTTCATATCGTAAATTGATTAAATAAATATAACACTCTTTAATTACAAATCTTTATAAATATCATGTTTACCTATAGAAACAAAAATAATATCCCCATTTTTTTGACGTTTAAAAATTGATCTATAATTTTTATTAAGAGAAATCGACCATAAATAATTCAATTCACCATGTAATTGATGAAGTCTTAGAGAAGGATGAAGTGGATTTAATCTAAATATCTTTTCTTTTTTTTCAAATATACTTAGAACTTCTGCTGGTAATTTTTTAGCCTCCTTTAAAAATGACGGCGAATAAAAAACATTAGTGACTATCATAAATTTTAAGCGCCTCGGTTAAAGAATTAGCTTTTATGCACTTTCCAGCTTTATAGTCTCTTTCTGCCTCTTTGACATCTTCTAAAAGTTGTTCTGTGGTAATCACATCATTATCGGTCTCGAATAAATATTTTACATAACTAGAAACAGAGCTAAAACCTTTTTGTTTGGCACTTTTCTTTATTTCTTTTGTCATTTGCTGGGGTAACGACAAACTTAAAACTTGACGCATATTTTTTAATATTATTAATTTACTATGGTAGTGTAATACATCTGTATTACTATGTCAAGATTACTTATCCACAAACAAAATAAGACATTTTTGAAGTCTTATTTTTATTTGTTCGCGGACAGGGATTCGAACCCCGATAAACAGTACCAGAAACTGTTGTCCTACCATTAGACGATCCGCGATTGTTTTGTTACGTAACATGCTACGTAACAATGGAATAAGAGCTAGTTGTATTCCAAATTATGAACCTTGAAATTATAATCCAATTTTCGCCAAAAGTCAAGTCCTTATTCTTTTCAATGTCAGATATTACACGGCACATAAGACTGAATCCCTCCCCCTGTTAGGGGGAGGCTAGGAGGGGGTAGAGCTTAGAGGCAAGCAACTTTCGTTTCAGCTAAAACAAAGACAACAGCTTCGACAAGCCACCCCTCCCCGCCTGCCATGCCTGCTCACTCGCAATGCTAGTGTAACAAGCGAGGTACTGGCGGGCAGGCCTAACCCTCCCCTAAAAGGGGAGGGGACAAAATTCTATGATGTATTTATTATTAAAACACTACGGAACTTTATTCTGGATTAAATCTCCCGCTAGTGCTATAATTATACTATAAATAATAAACTACATTATGAAGCTAATAAAATCACTTTTACGTTCTTTTTGGCGTGCTTTTCATAGTAATGAAGAAATAGCAAAGATAAAAAAACACCATCCTAAAATAACCGGAATAATTAAAAAACGTACCAATATTGAACATTTTAGTGGCTTACCTCTAACTCTTTTATTAGTTGCTATTTTTTATGTACTTCTATTGCTTGGTGGTGTAATTGAAGATTTTATAAGTTCAGGCATAATTGTGAGTGCTGATGAAAGAATTAATGTCTTATTTTATATTTTCCGCAATGAAAAGGCTGTTAATTTTTTCCTGTGGATTACGCTTTTGGGCAAAAGTTATATTGTAATACTTTTTTCTGTTATAACAACTTTGATCCTCTGGTTAAATAAAAAGAAAGTAGAAATAATGGCTCTTTGGTTAACTTTAGTTGGTAGTGTTTTTTTTACCTATGTTACAAAAATTCTACTTAATCGACCACGACCTCAATTAGCAGTATATTTAGAACATTCCGGTTCTTTTCCAAGTGGTCACGCTACCATCACTATGGCTTTTTATGGATTTTTGATTTATCTGGCTTGGAAATTTATCAAAAAAAGACATCACCTTGTTTTAGCTAATGTCGGCTTGATTATTTTAATCTTTTTAATAGGTTTTAGTCGACTTTATTTGGGTGTTCATTATATAAGTGATGTTTGGGCAGGTTACTTAGTTGGGTTACTCTGGTTAATTATGAGCATTAGTTTGACAGAATGGAAAATATCGTTAAATAAAGACAATAATAAGCCAATTCTTAAAAACAAGACTAGGAAAATCCTAGAATCAGGACTGATAATAACAGGACTGGCCATATATTTAATTTTTGGAATACTTTATCATCCAGAACTTATAAAATATAATCCAAAAGAAAATTTTATAACCGTTAGCAATAGCCAGACTATTTTTCAAGACTATACTTTACCCTGCTATACTGAAACACTCACTGGAAGAAACCAAGAACCAATTAGTATAATTATTATTGCCCCAAATGATGAAATCCTACAATCAACATTGGCCAAAGCCGGTTGGGCAATGGGAGAAAAATTAAATCCCTCATCAGTCAATAAATTAATCAGGTCGGCCGTATTAAACCAAGCTTATCCCACCGCACCAATGACGCCCTCATTTTGGAATAAACAGGTTCATGATTTCGGTTGGGAAAAATCTACAGACACGGACAGTGTTAGACAGAGGCACCATACTCGATTTTGGAAAACAAATTATATTACGGAAAACGGTGATAATGTTTACTTTGGAACAGCTAGCTTGGATACTAGAATTAAATGGCTTATCACACATCAAATTAGTCCCGACATTGATAGCGAACGCGATCTAATTTTGTCTGATCTACAAAAAACTGGTTTAGTGCAAAATTTTGGGCAAATTAAGCAAGTTGATCCCATCTTGGGTCAAAATTTCAGTGGTGATCAATTTTTTACTGATGGTAAAGCATATCTCATCAATTTATAGCCGTGTACACCTTAAACTGCAAGTAAAAAAACACTCCGATATTACGTCGGAGTGTGTTATTTTAGAAAGGGGGCCGAGCTAATACCGAAACGTTACCCCCTTTTCGACCCATTCCCCGCCTCGGAGAATTTAGATTTGAGCCGTTGAAAACAGCTCGCGTCTTGTATCGATTGATACTTCGCTCGGCCCTTTAGTCAGGTGGCCCTGCAGAAAGCTCTCGCCCTTGGTGTTTGATCCTCAAACAATGGTGGACTCGCTGTAAAAGCTTCAGTTGCCCACAAGAGGCACGTATCCACTTCCCTAAACGAGACATTTTCCCAGTTATTGGAACACCAATTTTTAAGTACGGCACAGCCTGACGTTATAGACAATAATATCAACAAATATGAGACAAGTCAAACAAAATTATCCACAGTTATAACAAATATGAATATAAACTTGATAATATATTTCTAAAGTGCTACAATATTTACATATGATTGCTCAAATTATTGATGGCAAAAAAATTGCTGAAAATATCCTAAACCGCTTAAAATCAGAGGTAGCTTTGTTGCAAGCCAAAAATATAAATCCAAAGCTAATTGTTGTCATGGTTGGAGATCATAAACCATCAAAGACTTATATCCGAAAAAAACAAGAAGCTGCCGAACAGATTGGTATTGAATTTGTCCTACATAAATACCCAGCTGAAATTAGCAAAGATGATTTGGTTGCTGAAATTAAACAAATTCAAAAACAAGAAAATCCATCAGGGCTTATCATTCAACTTCCACTACCAGAACCGCTTTATACACCAGAAGTTTTAAATGCAGTTGACCCAAATATTGATGTGGATTGCTTAACCAATGAAAATATTGGTCGGCTGGTCATGAGAACCGGCTTTCTTTTGCCACCAACCCCTTATGCGGTCAAAACAATTATCAAAGAACTTGGTATTAAAGTAACTGGACAAAACATCTGTATTATTGGGGCTGGTGCTCTAGTTGGTAAACCATTATCAATAATCTTAAGTAACAAAGGTGGCACGGTAACACTCTGTGATGAAAATACAAAAAATATTAAAGAAAAGAGTTCAAGAGCAGATATTGTGGTCATGGCTGTCGGAAAAAAAGACTTATTACGAGGCAACATGATAAAAAAAGGCGCCCTTGTCATTGATACTGGTATTTGCTTTGCAGAAGGAAAAATGTATGGTGATATCAATTTTACAGAGGTTAGTAAAAAAGCCAGTCACATTACTCCGGTTCCAGGTGGAGTCGGTCCAATCACTGTGGCTCTACTTTTGAAAAATGTGATTACTTGCGCTAGAAGAAAATAAAACTATGAAAACCATAATAGTTATTCCAACTTACAATGAAAGCGAAAATATTGAGAAACTTATTAAAAAAATATTTGCTCAGCAGGTTGTTGGCTTGGAAATTCTAGTTGTGGATGATAATTCACCCGATGGCACTGCCAATATTGTTAGCGATCAGCAATCGGCTCTCGGCAATCAAAAAATACATTTAATCCAACGAGAAGGAAAACTTGGTCTAGGGAGTGCATATATTGCCGGATTTAAAAAGGCTCTTAAACTTGAGGCTGATTACATTTTTGAGATGGATGCTGATTTTTCTCATGATCCTGAAGACGTACCAAGATTATTAAAAGCTTGTCAGCAGGCAGATTTGGCAATTGGTTCACGTAAAATTAAGGGTGGCAAAGTAATTGGCTGGGGTTGGACTCGCAAATTTATGAGTAATGGTGCCATGTGGTTTTCTAGACTCGTTTTGGGGTTAAAACCTAGAGATGTCACCGCTGGTTTTAGGTGTTTTAAACGGCGCGTTTTAGAATCAATTAATATTGACACTATCAAAAGTAATGGTTATGCATTTCAAGAAGAACTGCTTTATCGCACCCAAAAAGCCGGCTTTACCATTACGGAAGTTCCTGTTGTATTTATAGATAGACAGGAAGGAAAATCAAAACTTTCCAAAAAAGATATTTTTGAATTTTTTTGGATAATTTTGAAATTGAGGTTTAAATGATAGAGGGAAAAACAAAAAATCACTAGAAAATACTAGTGTTTTTTTGATTAAAAAAATAAGTGTCATTGCGCCTGCCCGCCGTACTGGAGGGAGGTATCCAGATGAAATACTGGATAACGAAGCAACGACAGTAATTTCCCAAAAAATCAAAATATGGTATAATGTATCTGTATGAAGCTATACATTAAAATAGCCATTTTTGTAATATTAGTCGGGATAACTTTATCCCCTATTTTTGCGTTAGCTGAAGACAATTTTGATGCTAACTACATTATTTCAGACGAAGAAATGCAAGCCTGGGAAAGCATGAATAGGGCTGATATTCAAGCCTTTTTAGAAGATTATGATAGTTCCCTCGCAGACCTTAGAACATCTGACAAAGACGGCGTTACTCGTCTAGCGTCTGATATTATTAGTCGAGCTGCTAAAGAACATGGAATTAATCCAAAATACCTACTAGTCAAATTACAAAAGGAACAAAGTTTAATTACTATAGATAACCCTACACAAAAACAATTGGATGGTGCAACTGGTTATGGTATTACCGACGGCTGTGGTTGGTCATGTGACACTTATCTCAATAACAAAGGTTTTGGTAAGCAAGTAGATAGTGCTGCTGGTATAATTCGCTGGTACTATGACAATGTAAGACTTCAACCTTGGATAAAAAAACCAAATCAAACCAATATTATAGATGGTCAAGCTGTTATACCAAAAAACTATGCTACTGCTTTTCTTTACACCTATACTCCTCACATTGAAGGAAACAAAAATTTTTGGACTCTTTGGAATAGATGGTTTACTCAAGTTTTTCCTGACGGGACTTTAGTAAAAGATAGTTCAAGCTCTAATATCTATGTAATTCAAGATGGAGAAAAACGACTTATAAAAAGTATGGGGGTTCTAGCTAGTCGCTTTGATCCCAAAATGGTTGTATCAGCCCCGACCAGTGAACTTGTAAATTACCCCAATGGTTCGGGATTATCTTTCCCAAATTACTCAATCCTAAAACAAGATACTAAATACTATTTGCTAGATTATGACACCCTACGGCCTTTTGCTAGTTATGACGTAGTAAAAAATATTGGCTATAACCCTGATGAAATTATAGAAATTACAACAAACGACATAGTTGGTTTTAATATTGGCAATACTATTTCAGGTGAAGTTGAAGCCATTGAAGCGACTGGCCGACTTTTGCGCATCACAGAAAATAATAGTTTGTATTATTTAAAAGATAATGTTCTTTTTCCAATAACAGACGAACTGATAACCAAAATAAATTTTCCTAACTTACCAGAAGAAAAAGCAATAATAGCAGACCTAGCCAATTATACAGTGGGGGAATTAATAAAATATAAAGACGGAACACTACTCGGTATTCAAGGTTCAAATAAAATTTATGTAATTGAAAAAGGCAAAAAACGCCATATTGCTAGTGAAGAGGTATTTAACGGCTTTGGTTACAGTTGGGACAATATAATTTGGACAGATACCATAACAGGAATTAACCACCCCACAGGACAGCCTTTGTATTTACCATCACGTTTAGCTTTAGCTCTAACTAACGAAGACTCAAATATAATAACAAATGTAAATATTTCTTCTGAAAATGATAGCTCAAACGATACAATAGAAGAAAATGGTCAAATGTTTACCATATTAGAAGACCAAACTGTTTACGAAGGTAAACAAATTATTACTAACATAAATACTTATTTAATTGCTGATTACGAAACCAAAGAAATTTTAGCTGGCAAAAATATTGATGTCATCCGACCATTGGCTTCATTTACCAAAGTTATGACAGCCTACACAATGATGAAAGAAGGTCTTAATCTCGACCAATCTACAACATACAATCCAAATGAACACCAAGCTGTTTATCATAGCTTTAGAATAGCCACTGGAGAAAAATACCGCAATTCAGATTTATTAAAAGCTATGTTGGTATCATCACTCAATACCCCAGCTCGCATGCTTGTTGATTCAACAGAACAAGATGAAAGTAGTTTTATAACTAAAATGAATATACAAGCTGATGATTGGGGTTTGGAAAATACAAAATTTACTGATGTCTATGGTTTTGACTTGGGTAATATCAGTACTGCTAAAGAATTTTTGACAATTTATATCAATGCTGAAAAAAATAAAACTATCCGAGATTATTTAGGAATGAAAAAATATGAATATGATGAATTAATTGATAAGGATAATATGCCCCATCATTATGATTATCACAGTAATTACTTAGTAAATAAAACCGGACTGAATTTCAATATTATTTCCAGTAAAACCGGCTATCTTGACGAGGCTGGTGCAGGTTTGATAATGTTAATAGAAAGAAAAAGCGATAATAAAAAATTTGTTGTCATTACCATGGGCAATCCAGACTATGCAAATCGATTTGATGAACCGGAAAGATTGGCTGAATGGGCAATAGATACCTTTTAAAAAACAAACAAAAACACCCACTCTACGAGTTCAAAACACAAAAAACACAAAAACATGGTTTATTAAAGAAAAAATATTCTTATTATAATCTTAGATTAATTATAGCGAGTTTGAAAGTAAAAGTTTTAGATTTAAATAAAACGAGATAAACAGGAGTGTTTTTGTGTTTTTAGTCCGACGAAGTCGGATGAGTGTTTTAAAGCCGTTAGGCTGAGTGTTTTTGTAAAATTTTTGAAATAATGAGTATATCAAATATAATAAACTAATAAACCAATCAACTAATCATCAAATTTCTATGTTAGTCTTCTCTACCATAACCCCACACCCACCATTGCTAATCCCAAATATTGGTCGGGATCAGATAAAAAAAATAATCCGAACCAAAGAGGCTCTAGATAAATTAGAGCAAGATTTATATTTATCAAAACCTGATATTATAATAATTATTTCTCCCCATGGTAGTTTGTTTGATGATGCTTTTTCCATCAACGCCCACACTCACTTTGCGTCTGATTTTGAACAATTTGGCGATCTAAATACCAAATTAGAATGGAATGGAGCAAATAATTTGACTGCTAGACTCAAACATTTTGTCAAAGAAGAAGATTTACCGCTCCAACTAGTTAGTCAAGAAAAACTTGACCACGGAGCTTCAATCCCATTATTTTATCTTACACAACATCTACCAAATATAAAAATCTTACCAATCGGTTATTCATCTTTAGACACCAAAACACACCTAAAGTTTGGTGAAGTACTCAAAGAATTAATTATGGAAACTGATAAACGGGTAGCTGTAATAGCTTCTGGCGACCTATCACATGGACTTACGACCGAAGCTCCAGCTGGTTTTTGTAAAAACGGTAAGGAATTTGATGAAAAACTAATTGAACTTTTGGAAACTAGGAATACCACTGGTATTGTAAATCTCGATCCAGCGCTCATAGAAAGTTCTGCTGAGTGTGGTTATCGATCCATCTTGATTCTACTAGGGATTTTGAAAAATATGAAATATGATTTCAAAAATTATTCCTATGAAGGACCTTTTGGGGTAGGGTATTTGGTGGGAAATTTTGTATTCTAACTCGCACAATGTCATCCCGAGTGAAACCCCGATGAAATACGGGGTGTAACCGAGAGATCCCTTTCTTAGATCTAATTTCCTAAACTAAATATTTTTTTATTAAACAAAATCCAAAATAATAAAGATCCCTCAATCACTTCGTGTATTTTCGGGATTACCCAAAGAAAAAATCTATGGATGGAATTGGAGAAATTATCAACAAACAAACAGATAAAAAACCAAAACAAAATAAAAATATCCACTCAGAAGCTCACTACTGGGCTGATATTATTTCTACTGCTTTTGGTGAAAGACACATGTTTGGTATGTATCTAGGAGTTATAAAAAGAATTGGAGCTGACAAAGCCCAACAAATTTTTGCTGAAATACAAGAATCTAATATAAAAGATCCTGGTAAGTTATTTATGTGGAAAAGTAGCCCAAAAAACTTAATGAATAAAAAAGAAGACCAAAAAAAATAATATGTTGCAAATGGTAACTCTACCAACTGAATCCTTACGTGAACGATCTATCAAAATTGATCGAGATTTTTTATTATCTAGCACTATTCAACATTTTGTACAACAACTAATTGAAAAAATGTATGAAAGTGACGGAGTTGGTATTGCAGCTTCGCAGGTGGGCAAAAATATTAGGCTCTGCATTATTGGCAAAAGTGCCTTACAGATTGACTACAAGACCCGTTCTGGAAATACTAGATTCAAAAAAGCCAATCTAGATCCTAATTCCGACCTAATTTTAGTAAATCCAATCTGGACAAAAACTACTATAAAAAAAGATTGGGATAACGAAGGTTGCTTATCTGTTCCCAAAACTTACGGCAAGGTAAGACGCTATAAAAATATTTCTGTAAAAGCGCTAAATAAAGATGGTCAAGAAATTAATTTTGAAGCTAATAACTTTTTTGCTCGAGTGATCCAGCACGAAATTGATCATTTAGACGGTGTGCTTTTTATTGATAAAGCCAAGGATATATATACGGTTGAGTAATCTCACATATCACATAGCATATAGCACATAACAATGATACAACAAAACTTAAGGAAAATTAAAATAATTTTCTTCGGCACACACAACTTTGCCACAGTAATATTACAAGGACTAATTGATAGTCCACTTTTTGATATTCAATTAGTAATAACCCAACCCGACAAGCCAGTCGGCCGAAAAAAAGAACTAACTCCCCCACCAGTAAAAATTTTAGCCGAAAAACATGGAATCAAAGTAGAACAACCCAAATCACTCAAGACTTTCGACTTTACAGACTTTAAGGACTTTATGGACTTGGGAATCTGCGCCCAATACGGCCTCCTAATTCCCGAAAATATCTTAAACGCACCCAAGCACGGCACCCTAAACACCCACACCTCTCTACTCCCGAAATACCGTGGTGCCTCCCCTATTCAATCTGCCTTAATTAACGGTGAAACTGAAACTGGGGTTACTATTATGAAAATGGATAAAGGTCTAGATACTGGCCCTATTTTATTGCAGAAACCAATCAAAATAGAACCAGATGACACTTATATCGACTTGGATAAAAGACTGGCTAAAATTGGCCTTCTAGCCCTTCTAGAGGCCATACCAAATTATATCTCGGTTGAGCTACGACCTATTCCACAAGACGATTCCGAAGCTACCATCTGCAAAGAATTTACTCGTGAAGATGGCAAAATAGATTGGAACAAAACTGCTGATGAAATTTATAATCTCTACCGCGGACTAACTCCTTGGCCAGGCGTATGGACTACATGGGAAGACAAGCGCTTGAAGCTTTTGAAAATTAAAAAATCAGATTTAAAAATAAAGCCCGGTGTAGTAAAAATAGAAAATGATAATATGTATATTGGAACACATAAAAATTCTATTGAAATTTTAGAATTACAACTGGAAGGTAAGCAAAAGATGACAGCTGAACAATTTGTAAATGGATATAAAAATATCATTAATAATAAATTATATTAAATTTCGAAACTACTTTTCACTGTGTCATTGCGAGACCTGATTCGCATCAGGACGAAGCAATCCCAGACTAGTAGCAACGTTGCTGATACACTGGGATTGCTTCGTCACCCCGTATTTCATCGGGGCTCCTCGCAATGACACATATTTCATAATTTAAAGTAATTACTTAATTACTAATTACTTCCTGCATCGACACTTCCACTTTTTCTTACTTAATACTTTCAAAGCAATTATATGAACCGCTTCCTCACCTCCAAATCAATCTTCTTCCAAAAACAAACTATCTTACTTCTAGTTTTATTTTTTTTAATCAGAATTACTTCATTTTTATTATATGAACATTTAATAATTCAGGGGATTCTAGTTTTTATTTTACTAATGTTTTTGGGGATTCTTTATTTCAAAAATCCCGACTGGGCTTGGATGTTAGTCTTGGGTGAAATATTTTTAGGTGGATCAGGACATTATTTAGAATTTGTTGGACTTTCCATCAGGACTTTATTTATCTTTTTCTTTTTATTTTTGTGGATTTCACAACACTTGGGACAGAAATTATTGATTAGACGTCTCAAAATTCATAAATATTTAAACTGGATAATTTCAATTTTATTTTTGACTTTATTTTTTAGTTTCATCAATGGTATTTATCATGAACATTCAGTTACTAGAGTTATTCAAGACTTTATGCCCTTTAGTTTTCTACTCCTTATCTTTCCTTCTTATCACCTATTTAAAGATAATAAAATTCAAGAATATTTAGTTCGTCTATTGTTAGTCTTTATCATTGGAACAGCTATTTTCTCTATTTTTACTTTTATTATTTTTTCGCTAAGACTAACAGAAATTCATGAATCATTTTATTATTGGTATAGATTAATTGATGTTGGTAAAATTACCAACATGGGACAAGATTTTTTTCGTATTGTTGAACCTGCACATTTAATTATAACTCCTTTAATTTTAATAATCACTTCACTTCTCATGCGTAATGAAAAACATAATAAAATGTGGCGTTTTCTTCTGTTATGTTTAGTTATTATATTAGTTTTAAATCTATCGCGTGGATATTTTCTAGCACTGGGAGTTGGTCTACTGGTGTTAAAATATAAACACAACTGGTTAAAATGGCTAAAGGAATCACTGTTTGTTTTACTAATGATTTTTTTAGTCTTTTCCAGTATCAGTCTAGTTGCGAGTGGTGGAAAAACTCTTGGCTGGGAAATGTTCGGTCTACGCCTAAAAAGCTTTGTCCAGCCTGAAATAGAAATTAGTACCAATACCCGCATGATGATTCTGCCAAAAATTTTGGATATTATAAAAGAAAATCCAATTTCAGGAGTTGGTCTGGGTGCAGTGGTTACTTTTACTAATACCCAGACTTATGAAACTATTACTACCTCTCATTTTGATTGGGGTTATCTAGAAATGTGGACCGAGATGGGTTTATTTGGATCGCTAATTTTGATTTTTATTTATTGTTTTACAGGTTATATATTAATAAAAAAAATAAAAACCATACCAGACTGGCATGATTTTGATGTTGGGCTACTGGCTGGAATTATAGCTTTACTAGTAATGAATATTACCATTGGCGCCCTATTTCACGTCTTTGGAATTTTATTTTTAATTTTTACTCTCACCATTGCAACGAAGTATACAAATATCTTTGATCGCACAACTGCTTTACTTTATCAGGTATTTAATCAGGTTAAATAATACTTTATAAATGACAATGCCGAGGATCCTCCAGGTCCTCGGCATTTTTCGTTCCACTCGTAGCACTAAAGCCTATTCTCGCGACGGTCTAGACCTAGACCATCTTAGGCATAGGCTCGCCCACGATCGCGTGGAACCCCTCCCTGATCTCCCCCTTCTTGTCCCTCAGAACCTCACCCGTGAGCGCGTCGACGGCAACGATTTCACAGAGGTTGCCGGTCTCGCTAACACGACGGCAAGTTGTCGAGAAGTTGTGACCAGTTCCAGTCGCCCTGGTTTCGGCCACAACCTCAGCTTCCTTTCTCGGACTTGGGTTTCCCATCTCTTCTCTCCTTACATTACCCGCCGAATAGGCGAGAAAAAAAGTCTTGCCCAACATAGGACAAGACAATATTCTAATCTAAAATTAGAAAAAAATCAAGAAACTGGTGTGGATAAGTTATGTTTTTTTATTATAACTCTTTTTGCTTCTTCATATTTAAAAACTGATTTATTAACAAACGGAAACCACCTAATTGGTACTTTATAGGCAATCCTTGGCAACCAACCGCTCATTGTCCCGCCACCAAAAATTGTAAATAAAAAATCGTCCACCCAAACTCCAGTCTTTTTTTCTTCAAGCATAGTCAACCACAAATCCCAATCCTGAAACCTCTTCAAACTCTCATCCCATTTTATTGCGTCCTTTTTTCTTATCAAACTAGTGGAGTGAATATAATTACTCTGATTAAGCTTCTCAATATTAAATTCAAAAGCTCGCATTTTCTTTAATAGATGATACCCACAGGGCATCCCTCTTTGGGGATAAGTGATAGATGATAAATGATAATTACAATACGAAAAACTTAATTTAAAATTACTTTGCAGAGGCCTTTCAAGCCTTTCAAGCATTTCCGGCTTTCCAATCACATCCGCATCCCAAAATATCACGTACTCTCCCTTAGTCTCTAACATTCCCCTGTTCCTTGCACTCGGTGCCCCCCTATTTTCTTGTCTAATATAGATAATCGGAAAACTATTTTTAAAATATGAGATAATATTTTCCATATCTTCAGTACTGCCGTCGTCAATAATAATAATTTCTATATTTTTATAAGTCTGTTTTTTTATAGAACCCAAAACCAAAGGTAACAGATGTACCCGATTATAAACTGGAATAACAATACTGATTAATGGTTGCATAACTTATTTAATTCGGGTTATTCGGATGTCGATTCGGATAATTCGGATCGCCTTACATCCACTTCTCAATCACCTTAATCTGACTCTCCCACTTAAAATCGGCCTGAACTCTGGATCTGGAATTTTCAGCCAAGCGTTTGGCATAGTCTTTATTTTCAAACATTTCAACAATAGATTTTATCACACTATCATCGCCTTTGTAAATGTCTACTATAATACCGGTCTGTGTATGTATCACCGCTTCCTCTACCCCACCACTTTTGCCGGCTACTACTGGCAAACCAGTTGCGGCCGCTTCTAAAAATACCATACCCAAACCTTCTTCCCGACCTTCGTCTGGATGAGTAAGTAAAACGAATAAATCTGCCAGACAATAAAATTTATTTAATTCCTCGTGAGGAACTTCGCCGATAAAACGAACTACACTTTGCAAAGATCTTTTTTGAATTTCCCTAAGTAAAAAATCTTTCTTTGGGCCATCACCCACCACAAACCAAACCAAATTTGGCACACTTTCCAAAATTTTTGGTAACATTCTAATTAAATGAGTATAACCTTTACCCTCTTCAAAACCAGCAACTGTTAGCATTACTTTTTTTCCTTCCAAAGCATATTGAGCTTTCAAACTTTTAACCTCTTCCTCACTAATTGTCTGATAAAACATTTCTTCTGGACAAGGGTAAAGCACTCTAGATTTATTTTCATAATCTGATAAAACTTTTAATAATCGTTTTTTCAAATTCTCGCTGTTAAATATGATTAGTTCACTTTCATTTAAAATCTTAGTCAAAAAATTTTTCTTTAACTTCATACTAGCACCTAACTCCAAATCTGTACCATGAGAAAATATTAAATAAGGAATTTTCTTAATTTTTTTCAAAAGCCAAACCGCTCCACCTAATTCCAAAGTATGTTGTAAATAAATTACTTCAATTTTTTCTTTTTTTATAATAGACAAAAGCTGGAAAAATGACTTTAACCATCTAGGCCAAATAAAAACTGGCCAAAGCATATTTTTTCTAATTGTTTTAAATTTTTCTTTTTCGTCAAAAATTTTTGCATCCTTGTTGTGGGACGCCAACACAACGACTTCTTCTGGATTAAAATTTTTGGCAAACTGATGTGAATAAGTCGCCACCCCACCGATTTTAGGGGGGTATTCCAATGTAATTATTAGTTTTTTCATATATTTCGCGCACTGTCATCCCGAGCGACCCACAGGGAGTCGAGGGATCCCTTTAAGTATTAATTATATAATTTTAAAAACTCGAACTTATTTCTTCACCAATTGCATCGCTTCTCTCACCTGTCCAGCAGTTATCGCTCGTGTAACAAACAACATCACCGAATAAACAACAGCACCAGCCAAAATCGCGATTGTAAAGTGAGCAATTTGATTTATAAAATAAACTCCTATACCCATTATTCCGACAACAATTATGATTTGAAACAAAGATTTAAATAAAAACCAATGCGAAATCTTGGCAATACTGGACATTATAACATAGCCAAACACTGCCAAACAAATATTACCCACTAGTGCTGAAATAGCTGCACCAATTACACCAATTTTTGGAATTAAAATAATATTTAGAATAATATTTATCACCATCACAAAAAATACTATTACAGTCTGTGTAACTTGCTTGTTACAAGCATTTAAAAATGCTCCAATTGGAAAACTGAGATAAGAAAATACCAACCCAGCAAGTAAAATCTGTAATGGTAAAATTGAATTTACATATTCTACAGTATAAAGTGATAAAATAATATCTCGAGCCAATACACCAACACCAATTGCAATTGGAAAAACTATTACCATCAAATATTTTATTGCTCTTTCAAAAACAAAGGCTAACTTTTTTTTATCTGATACAAAATATTCACTAAACTTGGGGTAAAGTGCTGCCACAAGAGCAAGAGGCATAAATTGAAACGCATAAGTAATTTTGTAAGGAATACTATACCAACCGACTGCGATATCCCCGGCTAATTTGGAAAGTAGTATTGAATCTATATAAGAATAAACCCTACCAAAAATAGCTGTCAAAGCAAAAGGAATAGCGATTACCCCCATAAAACGCAAAACCTGCTTATCTAATTTTGGTTTAAATTTAATTTTATATTTTTTAAATAAAACTATTGAACTATACACCACATTAAAAAAGCTTGGAATTGTAAAAGCGAGAATTAAAAATATTAAAGGCATTTTTAAATACAAAAAAGTAGTTCCCAAAATCAGAGTCATCAGTTGACTACCTATAATTGCAAAAGCTTCATATTTTAAATTACCAATCGCTCGCAAGACTCCGTAAATAGTTAGATGAATAGAATCAAACAACATTGTCACAGCTGAAAGATAGACCAGATGTCTAGTCTCAACTGGATAACCCATGATATTTATTACTGCGAAAGCCGCCAGGTAAGTGAGTACACCTAAAAATATTTTTGTAAAAATCACTGATGAAAAATACTTTTGCAATTTCTCCTTACTCTTGGCACCTTCGCGAATTAAAACCTGAGTAAGTCCAATATCTATAAAAACTACAAAGACTGTAGTAAATGATAATGCAAAAAAATACTTACCAGTCCCCTCTGCGCCGATATTTCTAGCTATTAAAGTGAAGTAAACAAAAGAAATCACCTTCTGTCCCACAGAGGCTATTGTCATAAATGCTGTATTTTTTGCAATAGATTTTTCTTGCATAGTAAAATTGTCCCCTCCCCGGCGCCTGTGCTGAGCGTAGTCGAAGTAAGGGGAGGGTAAGGGTAGGGTTATTCGAAGCTGTTAACTTTGGTTTATGTAAACGAAAGTAATTACCTCCGATTTAACCCCCTCCTAACCTCCCCCTCATAGGGGGAGGGACTCAATTAGAATATTCTATCTATATTCTACGCTAAAATGGAGGAAAAATCAAATTGATAACCCCTTAAATCAAGATAGTTTAAGTTAACGGATGGATTTTTATTACGTAGCATGTTACGTAACAATTTAGATAAATTAAGAATAGAATACTTAAAAAAATCAAACATCAGGACTGACCCACGACCGATAGGGAGTGGTTTACTTAGAAAGACTTACACGTGAATGACGCACTCCCTGCGGTCGTGCATCACTCCTTATTTCTTTTCTAAAAACAAAAAACACCTCTATTGAGATGTACTTTGTGGGTCCCTCCTGACCCCTCCGAAAAAAGAACAAAAACTAAAACCATTTCGAGATAGCAAAGACTAACTTGACTAGCCTCTAGCCCCTTTTTTTCTTCTTCGAAACTGTCACTACATCAGAAGAATCGAAGTAGTGCAATTTTCCATCCTCGGTACGTACAGCATTACCAGCTTCTGGTTTGAGATCCTCCCTAAAACAAATCCAGGTGCCATGAAGTTCACCACCATCTTGAACCCAAAACCACTGCCGGGATCCAACACTCACGAACTGAACGCCTTCCTCGTACCTGGGAATCAGGTATCTCTGAACCAAATAGCCCAGTAAGGCAATCACAGCTACAATTACGAATGCCATTACGACAATCCACAAATAATCACTCGCCCCCATCGACCCCTCCTCATTGTTCACTGGCTTAGTTTACCACAAAAGTGGATACATTGAGACTATATTTAACCACACCCAACCTCTTTTGTCAACTAAAAAACCCCGCTTCCACGGGATTCTTTTATATTCGGAAGTTCATACAAATTCGAAATTCGAATGTTATCTCTTTCTCCACTGATGCGCTCTTCTAGCTCTGTGTAAACCTGGTTTCTTTCTTTCTTTTGCTCTTGGATCGCGTGTCATATATCCTTCAGCTTTCAAAGCTGGTTTCCATTCTTCATTCCATTTGACTAATGCGCGAGAAATTCCATGACGAACAGCGTCAGCTTGAGAATTTATACCTCCACCAACTACTTTAACACTCACATCAAAATCTTTTTCTTTTCCAACAGCCTTAAGAGGAGCTAAAACCTTGTCACTCCAAAGAGGAATTGAAAAGTAATCAACAAGTGTCTTACCATTAATAACAATCTCTCCTTTTCCTAAAGTCAACCTGACTCGGCAAGCGGCGGTCTTTCTTCTCCCTACTGCCTTTACTAAATTTTGATCTTCATTTTTAACCATATATATTTATGTAATCTGTATAAATCAGTTTGAATCAATGCTTATTTTTTAATAGTAAGACGTTTCATCATACCATCTCTTAGTCTATTCTTTGGTAACATACCATAAACAGCTCTGCGAATAACTTCGGCAGGATCATTATCAAAAATCTTTTTCATAGGAGTGCGACGCAAACCACCTGGATGCATAGTATGGTGAAAATAATCTTTTTGAACTAGTTTTTTACCAGTGAATTTCAATTGTCCAGCATTGATAATTCTAACAAAATCACCACTATCAATGTGTGGAGTAAAATCTGGTCTATTTTTTCCACGCAAAGCCATAGCTACTTCCGTAGCAACTCTACCAGCAGCCCTACCAGCCGCATCAATTTCAATTTTATTTCTTTTTATTTCTTTTTCCATATTCTTTTATTTGGATAATTCGGATGAATTCGTACCTGCCTGCCGGCAGGCAGGTATTAGAATCGAGTTATACTAGTTCTATTCTAGCCATCTCAGCAGAATCAGAATCGCGATGAACCAACTTAATTATTCTAGTATAACCACCTTTTCTATCTTTATACTTAGGACCAAGCTCATCCATCATTTTTTTAACAACTTCATCAGTAAAAAGAGCTTTGATTAACTCACGTCTAGCAGCCAATGTACCGGCTTTAGCTTTTGTAATCAAAGGTTCTACTACTGTACGTAAGGCTTTAGCTTTAGCTTTTGTAGTTTTAATTTTGCCATGCAAAATCAAACTCTCAGCTAAATTTTTCATCATAGCATCACGATGAGCTCTTTCTCTACCTAAAGTAAATTTTTTCTTCTTATGTCGCATAACATTTATTCTTCTTCCTCCACTTTTTTCTTAATAGTTTTTGTAGTTTTTTTAATAATTTTCTTTTTTGGTTTTTCTTCCACTATTTCTTCTTCAGCAATGACCTCTTCGTCTTCTTTTTCAGTCTCTTCAACCTTCATTTTTGTCATATTACCATTCTCAGTAGATTCTAATACCAAAGCAAAATAATCCATTAAAATCTTAGTTGACTGATGTAAAGCTTCTTTTGGTGTAATAGTGCCGTTTGTTTCAATCTTTAAGCTTAATTTTTCATAGTTAGTAACATCACCAACCCGAGTCATTTCTACTCTATAACCAACATCAACAATTGGAGTGTATAGTGAATCTATCAAAATAGTACCTAGATCTAAATTTTTACCTTCTTTTTCACCTACTGCTACATGGCCGAATCCTTGACCAATGACAACTTCCAACTCTACTTGACATTTATCATCAGTTATTGTCATTATTTTTAAATCTGTATTTATAATTTCTATATCAGAATTTTTTTCAAAATCGACAGCTGTAACATCACCTTTGCCTTTTTTAACCAAGGACAAAGTGATTGGCTCATCAGAATAAGATTTTACAGCTAATTGTTTTAAATTTAAAATAACCTCTACCATATCCTCTTGCACTCCGTCTAAACCTGAAAATTCATGCTGTACACCTTTTATTTTTACAGATTCTACAGCTGCACCTGGTAGGGATGAAAGCAATACTCTACGCAAAGAATTACCAAGTGTGGTACCATAACCCTGCTGACAAGGAGTTATAATGACATTAGCAACATTTTTTTCATCAGTTTCCTGAAATTCTATTGTGGATGGTAGTAATATGTGTTCCATATATTTTTTGTTCTATCCCGACTCAATCGGGATGGGATACCCTCCCTGAATAAACTATTCTCAGCAAACTGGTGAAGTATTAAAAGATACTCTTTCACAGTAAGCCATGCGGTATTAAACCACTAGTCCGCCTCCTCGGGCGGAAATAAAAATAGGTTGTTAAATTATCTGGCTGAGTAGTACTCAATGATAAGCTTAACATCAAAAACCTTGTCAAAATCTTTATCAGTTGGTAAATTTAATATCTTTCCTGACTTCTTGTTAGGGTCTACACTAAGCCAACTAGCTGTTTCTATTTTACTTAACTTGTCAGTTATTGTTTCAAAAATTTTCTTTTTTTGTTTATTAACTCGCAACTCAACCACATCACCAACTTTCAAAATATGAGAAGGGATATTCATTTTCTTGCCATTTAGATAAAACATACTATGAGAAACAAATTGACGAGCTTGGGCTCTGGTATCTGCAAAACCTAAACGATAAACAACATTATCCATTCTAAGTTCTAAAAGCTTTTGTAAATTAACACCAGAATCACCCTCTTGACGATTAGCTTCAATTACATAACCTCTAAATTGTTTTTCTCTAAGACCATAGATATATTTAGCTTTTTGCTTTTCCAAAAGTTGTTTACCATAACTAGAACTAGACACACGTCTTTTTTTAGGACCATGCACCCCTGGAGCTTGGCTTAGTCTTCTAGCAACCTTAGTTGGATTGCTTTTTAAACCAAGATTTACTCCAAATCTTCTAGCAATTTTATTTTTTGGACCGATATATTTACCCATATCAATAATTTCCTAATTTCTAAATTAATTTAAACCCTTCGTCTCTTTGGAGGACGACAACCATTGTGTGGAATTGGCGTGGTATCCTTTACTGATAAAACTTGCAGACCATTAGTGTTCAGGGCTCTAATAGCGCCCTCACGACCAGCTCCTATACCTTTTACAAAAACATTTACTTCTTTTACAGCGTAATCAGCTATAGAATCAACAACTTTTTTTACCACTTGACTAGCAGCATAGGGAGTCGCTTTCTTAGGACCTTTGAAACCAACCATACCAGCACTAGCCCAACCCAAAACATCACCATTTTGATCAGTAATACTTACAATAGTGTTATTAAAAGTGGCTTGAATATAAGCTCTGCCATGACCAATTTTCTTAATAACTTTCTTTTTCTTAATTGTTTTTTTTGCTTTCTTTACCATACTTTATTTTAAAATCTGTGTTAGGTTTTTTGAGCTGTTGGTTTTTTACCACTAGTAGCCAAATTTCTCTTATTACCTCTCATGGTACGAGAATTTGTCTTAGTTCTTTGACCGCGAACTGGCAACCTCTTTGTATGTCTAGTACCTCTATAACTCTTAATATCTTTGAGACGTTTTATGTTACTAGAAACTTCACGACGCAGATCACCTTCAGTTTTGTGCTTTTTTTCTATAATATTACGAATAGAATCTTGTTGATCTTGTGTAAGATCCTTAACTCGGATACTCTCGTCTATGTTGGCTTCTGCCAAAATTTTGACAGAAGTAGTAGGACCAATACCGAAGATATAAGTCAAACTAATAACTACTCTCTTGTCTTTTGGAATTGTTACACCAGAAATTCTCATATAAAATCAATTTAAGCGGATTTTTTTCTTATTTTTGTACCTTGACGTTGTTTATGACGAGGGTTTTCACAGATAACATGAACTACACCACAACGTCTTACGGTCTGGCACTTTTTACAACGTTTTTTTACTGAGGACTTTACTTTCATATATATTTTAACAAAAAATACCAACCACTGCCGCGATATCATCATTCAGCTAACGAGAGCCGAATTCCACCGCACTGGTTGATACTCTTTAGAATCTATAAGTTATCCTACCTTTGGACAAATCATAAGGAGTAAGTTCGACTTTGATTTCGTCACCAACTCCCAATCTAATACGATTCATTCTCATTTTGCCCGAAAGATGGGCAATAATCTCATGATCGCTTTCTAATTTTACTCGAAAAGTGGCGCCGGGTAACAATTCTTCAACTGTACCGCGAATTTCCACCACATCTGAATTTTTGGCCATGATTAGCAAAAAGATTAATCTGGCGATATTTTACTATATTTTAATAAAACTGTCAAGTAAAATATACCAGAAGGGGGTGTTAATAACTTTTTTATTAAGGATTAAGGAAAAAGGGGTAAGGAGTAAGGAATAAACCACTTAAATTAAATTAACAAAAATTACCATCAAAAAGAACCTTTATCTTGTGATATGTGATACGTGTTATGTGTTCTTATACACCCAATATTTATAAATTAAAAAGTTCCAACTTACGGATAATGCGATTGTAAATATCCTAACCAGACGATAATCAAATCCGACTTTATCACTAAACACAAACATAGCTCCAATCGCTATTAGATAATTAACACCAAAAACTAACATATACCTCACAAACTGTTTGTGTGGTAGAGCCTTATTTTTGAATGACCAATATTTGTTTAGTGTAAAATTATAGGCAACCACAATAATTTGATTCAAAATCACTGCTAAAGTCGCCCACACACCAAACACTTCTTTGAATAAAACTAAAGTAGCAATATCCAAAAACATGCCGGAAAAACCGATTACAAAGTATTTTGTAAATTCAAAGCGAACACGCCAGAAATAAGATAGTAACTTTCTAAGCATAATTTATCATTTATCCCCGCAGAGGGATGCCCTGTGGGTATCATTTATCATTTATCATTTCTATTCAACATGAGATATATGATAAGTGATAAATGATATTTTTTTATTCAAGTATAGCTTTAATACGCCTCACACCAGCACTTGAAGATTCTTCTTTTTTGATTCTAAAATGTCCTAAATCACCTATATTTTCAACATGCGGTCCACCACAGATTTCTCGACTGAAAGGAGATCCTGAGCCTGCCAAAGGACTGATTGTATAAACTTTAACCTTTTCACCATACTTATCACCAAACAAACCAATTGCACCTTGTTTTTTTGCCTCTTCTACACTCATTTCTTCCATTGAAACTGAAAGTTTTTTATCTATAGCATTGTTAACAAGATCTTCAACTTGCTTTTTTTCTTCATCAGTCATTTTTTCACCATGAGTAAAGTCAAAGCGTAGACGATCAGCGGTAATATTACTACCTTTTTGTTCAACATGTTTGCCTAAAACTTTGTACAAGGCTGAATGTAACAAATGTGTAGCTGTATGATACTTTGTACTCATCTCACCAGTATCAGCCAATCCACCTTTAAATTTTTGTTCAGCTCCGGCACGAGATAAATCCTGATGTTTCTCAAAAGCTTCTTCAAAACCCTGTATATCGACAATCAAATCATTCTCTTTTGCCAAATCTTCTGTTAATTCAATTGGAAAACCATAAGTGTCATAAAGTTTAAAAGCTTGTTTACCAGAAATCTCAGTAATCTTATTACCAGTTTTTTCTTCAGCCATTTTAAAACCATTCAAAAGTTTTTCAAATTCTTTTATACCTTGTTCTAAAGTATCTCTAAATTTAATTTCTTCTTTTTCTATTTCGTGTAAAACTGTATCTTTGTTTTTTATTACTTCAGGATATATTTCAGCGAAAATACTCATCACTACCTCAGCAATTTTAAGACAAAAATTATCTTCAATTCCTAATTTTTTACCATGACGAATAGCACGACGGATAAGCTTACGCACCACATAACCTTGGTCAACATTACCAGGAGTAATCCCCCGCTCATCCCCCATTATCATAGTAGTAGCACGCATATGATCCGCGACTATGCGAATAGAGTTTGTTATTTCATTATTCTCTCCATATTTCTTGTCTGATAATTCTTCTACCTTCTCAACTATTGGCTTCATAGTATCAACTTGGTAATTATCTGACAAATTATTCAAAACTGCTGTAACTCTCTCCACCCCCATACCAGTATCTACATTACGTATTTCAGCTTTATTATAATTTCCTTTCTCATCTTTGAAATATTCCATAAACACATCATTCCAAATTTCAACATACTTTCCACAAGAACAACTAGGTTGGCAATCTGACCCGCAAGCCGGCTTATCAGTAATAAAAAACATTTCACTATCAGGCCCACATGGTCCAGTGGTTCCAGCTGGCCCCCACCAGTTTTCTTTTTTATTATATTTATAAATTCTTTCTTCTGATAAACCAAGATTTTTCCAGATATTGTAACTTTCTTCATCAAACGGTGCGTCATCATCACCCTCAAATACACTAACAGCTAATTTTTCTACAGGAATATTTAATTCTTTAGTCAAAAATTCAAAACTAAATTCAATTGCTTCTTTTTTCCAATAATCATTCAAACTCCAATTCCCCAACATCTCAAAAAATGTTAGATGCCATTGATCTCCAACATCATCAATATCACCAGTACGCACACACTTCTGTACATCTGCAAGCCGTGTTCCGCTAGGATGTTTTTCACCCAATAGATATAGCACCAATGGATGCATCCCAGCTGTAGTAAACAAAACTGTCGGATCATTTTCCGGAAGCAAAGAAGCTGATGGTATTACAGAATGATTTTTTAATTTGAAAAATTTCAAATACTTCTGTCGCAGTTCGCCAGTGTTCATAAAAATTAATTTATAAAGTTATAAAGTTTCTAAAGTCAAGACTTTACGAACTTTATGACTTTATGGACTTATTTAAGATACTTAAAAGCTAAAAATACCACAATCCCTACCAAAATTAAAATTGGCAAAGATGAGAAGATAAAACTTCCCAAAGTGACAGTTGATTCCAAATTTTCCATATATTTTTTAAATTAAAATAGATATATCTATTTTATCAATTTATCTGTTTTTAGTCAAAGACTTGACTTTTTTTTAATAAATACTATAATATAGATACGCTTTCTATCTACCCCTAACCACGCATCCTAGTGTCTTTTGGAAAGGATGCACATGTATTCTGATGTAGTGCCTTCTAGGGGCATCCAACCAGAGAGGTAGACCTACCATCTCAAACTGCATTAGATTTACATGCCGAGCCCTAGGATGACTCCTCCGGACACATTTCTGATAACCCACCTTTAGCACGGCCGTGCTGATCCTGGCATTGAAGATCTTGTCAGGGGTGTGTCCACAAAATCATCCTAGGGCTACCTAGAACAACAGAGTGAAAACTCTGACACAATATCGCTCTTTAATTTGATATGAGGAGAATCGCATGTTTAATACACTTGCTATAATCCTCGCAATCTTCTTAGCATTCGGAATTACCGGATGTCAAATCAAGAAAAAACCAGAGAAAAAGGATGGTAAAAAGTGACCACATGGTTATTCAAACTAAAATTCTTCTCTTATTCCCGCCCCGACACACATCGGGGCTTTACTTTTTATAAAATTACTCCCCCACCAAGACACTCGATTTCTTTACCACGTAAAACTTCGTCACGTTGCATATAAAAAACACAAAACTGCCCAGGCGTCATCGCCTTTTGTGGCTTTTCAAATTTCACAATCAATTTGGCATTCAGCATTTGGCATTCAGCATTTTGAAATTCATGCCTATGTCTCAACCTAACCTCACATTCAAATGGCATCTCTGGTGCTTCACCTGAAATCCAATTCACATCATCCCCCACCTCAATCTCACTTTTAAACAACAAAGGATCATCCTCATATCCTACAACTAGCTCATTACTCTCAAATCTTTTATCAACCACAAATAATGGTCTAACATCTCCGCTTTCGGCTTTCGGCTTTCGGCCACCTAACCTAATACCTCGTTCTCCTATGGTGTAAAAAGGAAGTCCTTCGTGTTCCCCTAAAATAGTACCATCGCTCATCAAAATTTTGCCAGGCTCTGGTTTTATTTTACGCTGTAAAAACTCTTTCATATCTACTTCCCCCACAAAACAAATCCCCATACTCTCTTCTTTGTTAGCTGTTGGCAAATCAAATTTCTCCGCCAACCCTCTCACTTCATCTTTTGTATAATCACCCAAAGGAAATAGTGTCTGTGAAAGTTGTTCTTGATTCAGTTGGTGTAAAAAATAAGTTTGATCTTTATTTTGATCCTTACCAAGGAGTAAGGAGTAAGGAGTAAGGAGTAATTTGTCCTTTTTCCTTATTCCTTTTTCCTTATTCCTTTTCAATTTGGCATAATGCCCCGTCGCCATCTTATCAAAACCCAACTCCCTAGCCTTTTTAAGCCAAAAACCAAACTTAACCCAGCGATTACACATCACATCTGGATTTGGTGTCCTTCCCTTTTTATATTCATCAAACATGTACTTCAAAACTGTCTCACGGTATTCTTTTACAAAATTAAGTTTCAAAAGTGGAATCCCCAACTTCGCCGCCACACGGGTGGCATCCCTATAATCCGGCAACCAACACTTTTCACCATTCGGGTCATTCGGATGTCGATTCGGATAATTCGGATCGCTATCATCATAATTTATCATGTACACACCAGTCACATCGTAACCTTGTTCAACCAAAAGAGCAGCAGCTACCGAAGAATCCACCCCACCTGACATACACACTAGTATTTTTTCTTTATTTTTTTTCATAGTGACTTTATTTTAAACTAAATCAATACAAAAATCAAGATCTAACATTATTCGTATAATTAGTATGCACTAGTATACTTGCCTGCCGGCAGGCAGGTGAGCATCGCATTTTTCATAACAAAAACTCCCCGTTTCCAGGGAGTCTTTTTTAACCCTAGACCATACGGTACAGGGTAAACTTTCCAAAAGTTTAGCGATCATTACGGCGAGCCATCATGCAATCTCTGCAATAAACTGGCTTGTCACCGGTAGGTTGGAAAGGAAGCTGTGAGATGTGAGTACCACATCCAGCACAATCCAAATCTACGTCATGCATCTGGCGTTCTGGTCTAGGACCACGATCATCAGTACGTTTATTGCGATATTCGCGGTTGCAATCAACACAATAAACAGGACGATCACCAGATGGTTGGAAAGGCAACTGTGAAATGTGGGTATTGCACTTAGCGCAATTTAAGTCCACATCGTACATTTGTCTGTCTCCAAAAGTCATATTTTTCTTGATTTTTGTTCCCAAAATGTTGTTTAGGATATTTCTCTAAACCATAATGGTTCAGAGGTTTGTTATTTTCGACCTATTTTTTGGGAACTACTTATTTTTAGACAAACTTTTGTTACCCAACTTGAGCATATTATAACACCTACCAATTATTTCGTCAACAATATTTTTACACCCCCTTAAACAAAGGCAAGCCATTACTGCCATTTGTCGGTACATAAATAGTACCTTCACGATCTTTCAAACTATTGATATATAGATATTCCAAGTAGCGCGGAGTCAAACTTTGATTAATAATCTGCTGGGCATCGCGCTGACCTTCGGCTTCAATTATTTTTCTTTCAGCTTCTTTGGTTTCTTTTTCTAAAATAAAATCATATCTCTCAGCCTCTTGTTCTGCTTGCAATTTTTGTTGAATACTTCCGGCCAAATCAGCTGGCAACTCAACATGACGCAATAATACATCTTCCACCTCAATTCCCCTTGGGTCTAATTTTAGTTTTAAAGAATCTAGAATACCCCTACTGGCCTCTTGACGTTTTTCCGAATAAATATCTTTGGCTTCATACTGAGCAATCACCTCGCGAATTATACTTCTAATCTGTGGACGGATAATTACTTCATCATAATTCAAACCAACATCACGATAAATATCAGATGCTTTCTCTTCTACCAAGTGATACAAAACTGTAATGTCTAAATCCACACTCAAACCTTCTTTGGTAAGAGCAGATATAACGTCTGAACCATACTTCTTCCCTTCTCCTTGCGCGATACTCATGGTATAGTCTTGAGTCCTCACATTCATTTTAGTAATTTTTACTAATGGATTTTTCAAATGAAAACCAGAACTAAATTCACTGTCTTTGACTTTACCAAAGAAAGATTGTACACCAGTTTCACCTGAATCAACTATCACAAAGAAAGCTGTAATAAAACTTAGAAAAATTATAAATAACACTCCTAGAGTTATCCACAATCCCATTTTCTTTCCCCTCAACGGATTTATTGTTTCCATATTTTTTTTCAATGTCATCCCGAGTGAGTCTGAGCTCGCGCGAGGACGAACCGAGGGATCCCTTTCCAAGGTTCCTGATTGGCTCTTTGAATTAAAGCTAGATTTATTAATGATATTATTTATTTTATTTGAGACTTGTCCAACGGAACGCAGTGAAAACGGGAAATTTTTCCAAGCCAAAAAAATCGCTATTAAAATAAAAAGAGTCGACTTTGTCAGCACCCCCAATGCAACTAATCCTATTATTATATACCAGATTTTGTTTTTATCCATACACTATCATTCCGAGCGAAGCCTCCGCCCGAGGCGGATCCGTCCTCCGGCGGAGAGGAATCCCTTTCCAATGCTTCGATGAACTCTTTAATTTTAAATTTATTTGCAGATTACACTAAAGGGATCCCTCCACTTCGGTCGGGATGACAGTGTGCTTCTTAATCTCAGCACCAACTGATTTTAACCTTTCAACCAAATTCTCATACCCTCGCTCAATATGCCCTATCTCATTTATCACAGTAGTATTCTCAGCAACTAGACCGGACAGCACTAAAGCAGCTCCGGCTCGTAAATCTGTAGCTGAAACTTCAGTACCGACAAAATCAACTGGGCCATAGATTTTTGCTTTATTGCCATCTAATTTTATATTTGCGCCCATTCTATCTAATTCCAATACATGCATAAAACGGTTCTCAAAAATTGTTTCTTTTAATTCACTCTTACCATTTATTAAACTAAGTAAAACCATTGTCTGGGCTTGCAAATCAGTTGGAAATCCTGGATATGGCTCAGTACTTATTTTTACTGACTTTAATTTTTGCAAATCTGCTTTTACTTTTAATTTATTATTATTAAATTCAAATTCTACTCCCATTTTTTCTAATTTTTTTACAAAACCACCCAAATGTTCCATTACAACTCCTTCAATTTCTAATTCACCTTCAGTAATAGCCGAAGCTATTATAAACGTACCAGCTTCAATTCTATCAGGGATAATACTATGTTGGCATGGTGTTAATTTTTCTACCCCCACAACAACTAATTCACTAGTCCCAATGCCAGTAATTTTTGCCCCCATCTTATTTAAAAAATTACATAAATCATCTATCTCTGGTTCGCGAGCCGAATTTATTATTACTGTTTCGCCTTTTGCTTTGGCAGATGCCATTAGAATATTTTGTGTTGCCCCAACACTAGGAAAAGGTAATTTTATTCTAGTACCAACTAACTCGTCTGCCTGGGCTGTAACAAAGCCGTGATCCAAAATAATTTTGCAACCCAATTTTTCAAAACCAGCCAAATGAAAATCAATAGGTCGTGTACCAATAGCACAACCTCCTGGCAAAGATACTTTAGCTTTTCTTAAATTTGCTAAAAGCGGCCCCATTACAACAAAAGATGCTCGCATTTCTTTTACTAATTCATAAGGTGCTTCAATGTCTTTAAGACCATTATTTGTTATTTTAAAAGCATGATTCCCTGTCTTTTCAACAATCAAACCAAAAGTCTCCAAAAGCTTTATCATGGTTTTAATATCTTTCAAATCAGGAACATTATCGATATCGTAAACACCTGATTCAATCAAAGTACCCGCCAAAATTGGTAAAGCCGAATTTTTAGCCCCGTTTACACTTAAAGTGCCTTTGAGTCTGTTTTTACCTTTTATAACGATCTGACTCATAAAACTTGATTTATTAATCAATTTACGGTAGTATTGTATATGAAAACTATTATTTAATCAAGAGACTGACTCATCCCGAACGAATTTATCAAGCGTGAGCGAAGATAAATGAGGAGGGATCTGTCCTACCTCTATATTTTCTAAGTCAAAAGATACAATGATTAAATAAATTCTGATCTAAGAAAGATCCCTCACTCACTTCGTGTAGTATCGGGATTAACTAAAACTAACCTCATGACCTACCCAAAAACAATCCTCACCCGCAAAATGCGCATAGCCATAATGATAACTCTGTTTATCTTATTTTTTGTTATTTCTCCACTCGTCATTATGTACACCGCCGGCTACCGCTGGGATTATAAAAATGGTGAGTTAAAACAAACAGGAGTCTTGAGTATTGACATTGAGCCAAAGGAAGCTTATGTATTTTTGAATGATAGCAAAATTGAAAAAAAACTACCAATTTATTTACCCAACCTAACGCCTAACAGTTATAAAATTAGACTAACACTTGCTGGATACAAAACTTGGGAAAAAGATATAGAAATTGCCAGCAAAAAAACTACTTATATAAAAAATATTACACTTTTTAAAGATTCTCTACCAAAAAATGTTGATTTACCAAATATTAAAAATATAGACGAAATATATTTTTCAGCCGACGGCAATTATGCTCTGATCCAAAAAACAACTAACAATATTTATGAAATTTATTTTATAAATCTAATTAATGGTAAGACGGAACTCCTAACCAGAAACTCATCAGAAATAAAACCAGAAATAACTTGGTCACCTTTTGCAGATTTTTTTGCCATCAAGTCACAAGATGAAAATAGTGAGATTATTTATATTTATAATGGCAATAATCTGAATCAATTCAAAACCTACTCCTTTCCAAAAATTAATTCTTTTGAATGGTCTAGAAATGATTCAATGCCAACAATTTTTTTGCAATCAGAAAACATTATATATCTATTAAGTACATCCGCACAAAAAACTTTTGTTTTATCAGATGCCAATATTTGGCATGTAGACTATTTTGATAATCTTTGGACTTATAACCCTGAACAGAGAATCTTATCAAAAAGCAAAGAGGGTAAACTCATATCAAGTTATTCCGTTAATGAAAGTATCAACCAAATCATTGATGCTAATGAATACCGTTTAATAACAAAAATTGGTAATAATATTTTGGTAATGAATTTTAATGATGAACAGATTTATGAAAAAAATAATTTACCAGTGAATAAAATATTTTATAATTGGGACACCAAAGAATGGCTGGTTTGGTCTGAGTGGGAATTGTGGAGCATATATAATGACGGATCAACTGCACTTCTTAACAGAACTAGTGAAAAAATAAACATTGTAAAACCAATGGATGAACACGGACTTCTCTTGACGGCTTCAGAAAACAAATTAATTGGCTTTAATCCAGGTTACTACGTCAGCCATGATTTGTTTGCCAATGGCCAGATAGAAAAATTGAGTGTGAATATGAATGAAAGAAAAATATTTTTCTTGGGTGAAGTGGCGAGTAAGAGAGGGTTGTTTGAATTGGAATATTAGAATACTTGGTGATAACTCACCCCAACCCCTCTCTTGTGAAGAGAGGGGGCTAGGGGGTGAGTTGTCACAAAAACAAAAAATTCCGCTGATTACGGAATTTTTTGTTTTACTCTATTCACCTCTATATTAGAGATTAACAAAGGAATGGGGGACGCTCACCTCTCGAAGAGAGGGTGTTGCGTCCCGGGAAAAACTGTGGGCGAGGTTCAACCGAATAGTCGAACCTAAGGTCCGCCCTAGGGCTTCTGTCCAGACGATGCACCGTCCATTCAGAGTACCCTCCAACTCGGCCTCAAGGCTCACTCATATTTCCCGACCCTGGGAATTAGAGTGTCCACAGACTTGAGGTGGGGCTTGTCATCTCAGTGGAATTGAGTTGACTTTCCCATCACAGTTCCCGCACTAAGGCGGTTTCAAATCCCCGCAACCGCGGGGCAGCAGTGTGGACACGGCCATTGGCCTACGGCGGTGTCCTTTGTATTAGAGATTATTCCCTCTCACAAAGGACACGCCGAGACAGATATAAATGAACAATCTTAATTTACTTAAGACAGTGTATAATAGCACACTTTGACACTTTTGTCAAGTGGATGCTGTGGATAATTGAAAAATTTGGCTAACTTAAGCCAAATTTTTTATTTCTTTATTATTCCTTAATCCTTTCTCCTTAATCCTTAAATTACAATTCTAACAATGTCCCATCCCCCACTATCATACCACAACCTTCATTACCCTCCTCACCTTGTTTCTTAGAAATCTTCACGCCCCTGCCAATCAAACTGTTGCTAATTTCTGCATCACAGTTAATAATACAATTTTCCAATATAATAGAACTCTCAATTTTAGCTCCCTTGACTTCACAACCTGACCCAAGCGTAACATAAGGCCCAATCTCACAATTTTCTAAAATACAATTCTCAGCAATAATAACTGGTTCAATTAATTTTACATTATCAGTAACTTGCGAGCCTGCACCAATTTTAATCTTCTCTTCAAGTTGATCGAGAAGTAACTTGTTTGCCAAAATCAAATCATCTGCCAGTCCAGTATCTTTCCACCAACCAGTAATTTCTTTGTAACCAACATTCAAGTTATTTTTTAAAAAATGAGAATGAACAGAGGAAATTTCATATTCGCCTCTGTCTGATTTTTCTATTTTGTTATATGCTTCAAAAAATATCTTTGATCCGTATAAATAAATTCCAGTTACAGCAAAGTCACTTGGTGGATTAGCTGGCTTTTCTAATACATCAATTAATTTTCCAGATTCATCAAACTTTGGCACACCAAATCTTTCTGGATCCTTTACTTTTGACAATACCAACATGCAATCAAAATTTTTGTCATAAAATTCTTCTACCATTTCTTTTATTGATCCTAAAATGATATTATCTGATAAATAAAACATAAACGGATCATTTCCAATAAATTTTTCAGCTTCTTTTACAACGTGGGCAATTCCCTGTGGTCCACCAGTCTGCTCAAAAAACTTTATTTTAATCCCCCAATGCCCACCATCACCTATTACTTCTTGCAACTGAGTGTCCCCAGGATTAACATTAATAAAAATTTCTTCCACACCAGCTTCTACTACTTTTTCGATAGCATGAAAAATCATTGGTTTATTGGCCAGTGGTAACAGGTGTTTATTAATTGTCTTGGTAATAGGATAGAGTCTTGTTGCCCGTCCACCACCGGTAAGTATTGCTTTTTTAATCCGCATATGGTCTCTTTAATCCCGATACTACACGAAGTGAGTGAGGGATCTTTCTTACTTCTACTTTTATTTGATAACTATAATTTTGAAAGTTCCAGAACACTACTATACAAATCCTCCCATTCCAAATTATATTTTTCTATAAGTTTTA
>JBDRSF010000065.1:0-5204 GCA_043825135.1 Candidatus Magasanikiibacteriota bacterium | reverse complement strand
TTTCTTTTTTTCATTACATCTTGAACAACTCGGATACCCTTGCCTTTAGGCTTGGAAGGAGAGTTGTTGACCTCCATTAATATTTAATTCTTGATATTCTTCAATATGAAGAGGGTAGACTATACCCTCTTGAAATAAATTTATAGAGATAGTTAGGTCTCTAGAAGTTTGAAAATGAATTTGAGAAGTTTTAGCCATAGCTTTGGGCAGAATGCATTCCATTTTGTCTGGAAACCTAAATACGCGAAAGATCCTTTCAGGTTTTTGGTTGTTAAGAAGAATTGTGAGTTTTTCATAAGGGAGGTTGCTTACAGACATGGTTTTGAAATTTATGAACTCCATGTCGCTGTTGACCATGTCCACTTGTTTGTTGAAGTTCCGCCGAGCATGAGTGTTAGCAAGGTCCTTCAATTGTTTAAAGGATACAGTTCCTTTAAGCTTTTTAGGCAACATCCTTGGTTGAGAAACCATTTTAGAACGGGACATCTGTGGAGTCCAGGGAAGTTCTTTAGAAGTGTTGGAAACACAACTATGGAAGCTGTTCAGCACTACATTACTTCTGCTCAACCCTGGATTGAATGTCGTTAACATTTTTTGTTTTTTAATATTTTTATTTGTTGATACCTCGCCCTTTAGGGCGAGGAATTTCATATTTTATTAAGGTGAAGTTCCCATTTCAACCGCTTTAATATAAATTGTTGATGTATAATCTGTACCTGCTGACTGCCCAGGAGGTATAGTAAGCCAGTAATATGCACTTACATTTGTATCAGGAGCAATGTCTGAAATTTTAGAATCATTTTGATAAGTTGTCTGCATTACAAAAGCTGAACCAAGATTACTTTCATTATACCATTTCATATTTATAATATCAAGAGAATTAAGGTCTTTAACAAAATCATCTCCTTTTTGATAAATATCAACATTTACTGTAGTTTCGTCTTCTACTCTAATTGTGTAAGGATTATTTTGAGCTAGATTGTTGCTTGTGTCTGGATTTAAAGAGCCAAAATTTATTGGATAGTCGAGTAAAGTTATGCTGATAAATTCAGTAGTTATAGTCAAATTAATTCTATCAGAAACCCCACTACTCCAAGTTCCTGTTTCATCTGTATCATATCCATTAACTTTAAAGTTTACAGTTTCTCCTTCAACACCCCCTTCTTTTTCTGGAGTAGAAGAATCATCTCCTGGTATATATAAAATATAACAACCTTCAGGAATACAGCCACTTCTTACTATAGCAGAGGCATATTGCACACCATCAATATACGCCTCTACTGATGTTCCATCAGAAGCAAGACTACCATCTATTGTAACTAAACCAAAAGTTTTATAAGGTAAAGGAGGAACAGCATATACAAAACTTAAAGTACCTACAATTAATATACTTGTTATTAAAACTATCAAACTTTTCTTTTTCATTAACTTTACTTTTATTTTCTCCATTTTTATATATTTATATTATCTATAATAAATAGTTCATTCTTTAATATCAGTACCATTGAAATTCCATGTTTTTGAAAGACCCATCTTAACCCAGTAGCCATAACCGGGAAACAAATTTTGCAAGTCACTAAATTCTGGATTAAGAGGATCATAGCTTTTCCATTGTCCTGAAGTGGCATTATACATAAATACACTTTCATATCCAGTTACAAATTGTAAAGCTTGTTCTATAGGCTTACTGCTTGGTGAAATATAACCAATTAAATTCCAGTCTACTTCCATAGGAACATTTATATCAAAACTACAAACTCCTCCTCCCGAACAACCTCTATTACTAACAAAACTTCCAAGAGGGGTATCAGGGCAATCATCCCATACATTAATAACTCCATCACCATCATCATCTTCAATAGCACATCCCTCATCTATTATGCCATCACAATCATTATCCAGCCCATCACATGTTACTTCCTCTTGTTCATAATTTGGTATTCCAAGATAATCACATCCTGACCATTTTTCATCCACACAAGTTTGTTCACTTCCTAAACAAACACCATCTTGTAAAGGACATAATTTTGTCTCTCCATTCACACAAATAAAATCATAAAAACTCAAAGGTAAAATTTTAATAGCAATATCATCCATATCATCTTCTATATCTAACCAACTTCCTTTTGTAAAAGCTAACAAGTAGCTAACTTCATCTTCAGAAACAACATCATGAGTCTGATATTTTATTCTACTTCCTTCTTTATTCCCTTGATTTAACACACCAACTTTATTAAAATCAATATTAGTTGTCTCATCAAATCTAACAAAACTTAAAACATTATCATTAACACTATCTCCTCCCGTGTTATCATAAACAGCAACATAATCTGAACTATAATCTCTCCACAAATTAGCTGTCAAATCACTGATAAGCCCATCCCCTCCTGTTACATGATATCTATCATCATCAAAACTTTCTAAAGTACCAATAACATCAGAAAAAAAGAAATTCGGGAAATTCTTGTTGAAATTATCTAATGTATAAATCAAATAATCACTTCCATTTCTCATTTTCACATTAAGATCAGCAGAATCCTCTCCTACTGAAATTTCTTCTGCAACTATAATTGTAATATCATCATTATCTCCATCAAGACTGTTATAGCCAGCACATGTATAGTCCTCGTTTAATACAAATGCATATTGTATGCTCGCCCTAACATAATGTGTTCCAGAATTATTAGAAACTGGAAAGGTATAAGAATAAGTGTATGGTCCTTCACCTACCCCAAAATTATAACAGTTACCACTCCACATCACATTCCACCCATTTCCATCATTATAGGATATTGTTATTCCATCAAGTGAATAAAAATCTGGGTCACAACGAAAATCTATAGTTACATTAATTTGCTCACTAGGAGCATATACTGTTTTGTCAGATTTAATGTCTATTATATATTCAGAAGAGCAGCTTACCCCTTGAGGAGGACACTCTGAAGTTAGGGTATTCTGTGTACAACCATTACAACTTGAACCATGCTGATCTTGGCAAGTCTTATCACTATCATCCAAAGGAGGATTATAAGCTGTTCCAGTTATGGCAATCACATCATAATTTATACTTGCTTCAACTAAACCTTCTCCTAAATCAAAAGAAGTATTAATAACATTCAAAGGATAAGTACTATGAATTCCTCCTCTGCTTGATCCCTGTTCTGAATCAAGGAAATTATAAAACAACATATCTTCTTTTTGAATTAAATACTTTAATGGTACTTCAGCTTGCTCTTGATTAAAAACATTTATCAAATGTTGGTTTTCAATTACATAATCCTCACTTCCTAAATCCATATAATATGCTGAAACACCGCTTCCAGGATAAATATGAAATTGTGAACTTTCAGATAAAAAGCCATTAGGATTGTTTGCCTCTACAGTTAAATTATACACTCCATTATTATATCCAACAGAATTAAAACTTCCCCTGTAAATTCCATTTCCTATATGATTTAAAGGAACAGTTTCTTGTAAACTATCAGCAAAATAAACTTTAGTCTCTACTGCCAGACCTGGAATATATCTCCAGATTAAGTCACTTACATTAGCTTCAATATAAACAATCTCATCTTTTGTGAAAAATCTTGACTTTTTTGAGTATGTGTCTTGGTATGTATTTGTAGTTATATATACTGGAAAAGGGTTCATTAAAGCATCATATGCATCATCAGCATCTACTCTTCCATAACCATAAAAAATATCAAAACCAGGATCACCTAAATCAACAGCAGTTAATATTAACAAATTTTTCATTTGTGCTGGTGTGAGAGTATTATCTGCTTGTAACAATAAAGCAGCAACTCCGCTTACATGAGGAGTTGCCATGCTTGTACCACTCCAGTCTGGACCTCCAAACCCACCTCCTAGTAAAGTAGAATATATAGAAACACCAGGAGCCATAATATCCAAATCATATCCTCCATTACTAAAATCAGCACGGTTATCTAACTTATCTACTGCTCCTACAGAAATTGTTTTATTAGAGCAAGCAGGAGCTTCAGAACCATCTACTCTGTATTCATTACCAGCTCCTCCAATAGTTATAACTCCGGCATCAACAGCATTATCAGAAGCAATTGAAGTTGGAGTGCTGTAACACTGTCCTTCATCTACTACAGTAACCACACTCATACTAATAATATCAGCATTATTATCAACTGCATATTCAATAGCTCTAACTAAGTCAGGATCATAACCTGTACCTCCACTTGCAAAAATTCTTACCATCATCATATCTGCTCCATAAGCAACTCCTTTGTAATAATCATCATTAGAAGCTATAGTTCCAAGAACATGTGTACCATGACCATGAACATCATAACAATCACTGCTTTCTTCGCCATTATTAATAAAAGCATAACACTGGCTAGGGTCTGAAGGATTTATTTCTCCAGTTAAGGCAGGATGATTATAATCTATACCTGTATCTAAAACAGCTACTTTTATCCCAGAGCCATTTATTCCTAAATCATGAAGAATATTTGCATCTATCTGAGGAACAGACTCATGCAAAGCTAGTTTTAATCTACGAGCAGGATAAAATTTAGCATTAATTTTACTTAACTTTTCTAAGTCTTTTTTCTTCAACTGTATATGAATGCCATCAAAAATATGATACTCATGCTTAATCTCAATATCTTTAGCTAATGCTTTTATGTTTCTTATTCTTTGACCTCTCTCTTTTTTAAAAGAAGAAGAGGCAAGCTTAAACTTTTTAACTGGTTTTTCATCATAAATCAAAATTCCAGAAATTATATCAGATTCTTCTACAGAGAACTTTGAATAATTGACTTTTCCGAAGGAAAACGCATCAAAGACTTCAACTCCTCTGGAGTTGAACGTATCAGAGAACTTGTTCTCTGAGTTCTTCTTAGGGAATTTTGAAATATCTATTTTTTCAAAATTCTCTACAATAACTTTTTCTTTTATTTCAGCAACTATTCCCTCTCCTTTTAAGTTACGATCTAAAACTCCTGCATTTACAAAAATAAGAATATTAAGTACTAAAATCACAAATATTATAAAAATGCTCTTTTTCATTTTCCTTTAGTCTTCTATCTAATTTTCTTTGATTTAAATATATTTATATTCTACAGAATCTCTGAAACACAACCTATTTAACTAGTTCTGGGTCATGTTTTCCATAGGTTATGCTCTGTCTAAAAGAACATTCATCTCTAGGTTCATATAAAAAACATAAT
>JBDRSF010000064.1:0-3433 GCA_043825135.1 Candidatus Magasanikiibacteriota bacterium | reverse complement strand
TGCGGGATAAACTCCGACAGTCTGATACGGTGCTTTTTGTCATTTCTTCCCGCATCATAGCAGATTTCACTCCAAATCATAAGCTCATCGTCTGTATTTATCTAACCTAACGAAGCTGCTTCCCGTTCATCCCTCAAGGTGGGACTTACTTACTGATTTGCAGAGCCTCAACATATCCGTCACTAATTATGCTGTCTGCATTTCTTCCGCCCGAATGACAAATTAGGCGGGTTGGATTTTACCAAATTCTCACTTGGTAGCACCAACTGGACTATATGCGCCTCAAGGCACACGATTGGCGGGTTAGTTGCGTCATTCAATAATAATATTACTATGAACTATAAAGTGTATCGAGAATAGCATCCGGATGTTTTGCTGCAACACAAAGTAAAACTCGTGCAGGGCCATCAGGTTTCCTTCTACCTTGTTCCCAATTTCGTAATGTTCCGGCACTTATTCCAAGTAACTTAGCAAATTTATCTTGTGATAAACCATAATGTGCTCTTATAGTTTTAACATCAGGTTCATCAAAATTAAAAACTCGTTTTGCTTTTCTTGAACCGCGTAAGATTTCACCACCTTGTTTTATACTTGCAAGCAATTCTTTAAATAATTTATCATTCATTTAATTTCTTCCTCCAATACTTTCTTCAATATTTTTAATTGTTCATTTGTCAAATCATCTTGAACACTCTTTGGATAGATTTAGAGCATAAAGATTATTTCTTTTTCTGAATACCAATAATAAATAATTCGAGAACCACCTCTTTTTCCACGACCAGAACCAGACCATCGCAATTTTCTAATACCACTACTATGAGGAATGTCCTTACCAGAATAAGGATTAGCAATAATATAGTTTTGTAGTTCTCTATAATCTTCGCCATCTAGAATATCTTTAAGTCTTCTAGTGAATATCGGTGTTTCAATAATTTTCATATGTGAATATACGCCATTGACGGTATAATAACAATTACTATTTTTAGGTAGAATACTAAGCACCTAACGATCAAGCTCACCTGCCGCTATGGAGCGCAGCGAAATAGCGGTCAGGTGTAGCGCTTTGTTATACGCCCTCTGACTATTACTAAAATCCCATATTGGTGTCTATGTTGATTATGACTTTTCCACGGGCACGGTGCGTAGCCATATAGGAAATAGCATCCCGCATTTCTTCCTCTGTAAGAGCAATCTCACGATCAATGATAGGTTTAATGATATTTGTGTCAAGAAACTTCTGAAATGGTGGGAAGACTGCTTTGGTGGTTCCCACCAATTGATATTTCGGACCAATAACAAGGCTGCTGAGATGCGCTACCCAAGGTAAGCGAATAGTTTCACAAGTCCTATCCATCCAAGATATTTATCTCCGATATACTGAACCGGGCCAACAACAGTGGCAAAAATGCCGCTCTTTTTCAAGACTTTCATTGCATTCTTTTCAATCTCCCTGCCGCCAACCAAATCCACCACCAAGTCAAGCTTGGTTTTGTTTCTGAAAGCGTCAACAAAAGAAGTCGAAGTGTAATCAATAACCTCATCCGCGCCCAATGATTTCACTAATGACGAGTTTTTTTCGCTGCAAACAGCAATCACGTAAGCCCCACACTGCTTGGCCATTTGGATTGCGAGAGTGCCAATGCCGCCTGATGCTCCCACAATTAAACACTTCTGATTTGTTTCCAGGCGATCCTTTTGCACAATCGTAGAACAGGCAACCAGACCGGCTTGAGCACAAGCTGCCGCTTCCTGGGACGTTAGGTAGCTTGGCCTATGCATCAGATAATCTTCGTGAGTGCAATAATATTCGGCCCACGGTCCATTCCGCTTAGAGGGAGTGTATACCAAACACCTCATCACCTACTTTAAACCGGGTGATTTTAGGTCCGATTTTTTCCACGATACCCGAAAGATCGGTTCCATGAATGACTGGTTTAGCTGAAGAAGGTTTAGGTCCGATTGGTAGACCTCCAAAAAACGTCCCCTCTACAACGTGTAAATCGTCAATGTTGATGGTTGAAGCTTGAACTTTGACTAAAACATCTCGACTTTTTGGTTCAGGCTTTGGCACATCCGCTAACTGGACATCTTTTGATAAGCCGCCTATCTCTGGACGGTGGTTAATCGTGATTGCTTTCATCTTGCTTACTCTTTCCTACGTAATATCTAATCTTTAGTTGTTTGGCGTATAACGGCTTGTTATGTTAAAACTCAACACAGCCGAAACAGATATTTTAATTTTTCTTCTGCTATCAGACCATTCATTTTAAGATATCCTTTTTTGATGTTTATTTTTTCTTTCAGGAGTTCTTAAAATAAGTATTTCTCTTTTTAAACATACGGCACTTGCCTTTATTCAAAAAAAGAGTGACCAATTCATCATTTTTTCCGATTTTTCTTAAAATTAATCAACCTCCTTTTCATCCTGAAATCGCACTTTTATTTAGTGGTCATTGGCAGCACTTTGTTATGGTTTAACTTTTAGTAAGCATTTTTATAATGTGTTTGGCCAAATATTCTTTGACTTCATTATGTCTTGGTATCGGTTGCGATATTTTTGACAACGGATTTTGATACCAATCATGTCTACCTCCATGTCGAATAAATACACACCCGCTTTTTTCAATCTTCCTTATTAAGTCTTTCCTCTTCATGCAACTTCAAGCTCTGCAACCATACGTACACACGGTATTATATCGCTAACTAAATCATGATAAATATCCTTTAGATTTTCTTTTAATTCGTTAAGAGATTCTCCTTGGGATTTATAATCAGGATATTCTTCAAGATAGCCAATCCACATATCACCGTCTTGCCAATATACAAATTTTTTATTTTCCATATTTTTACCCTATAAATTATTGAGCCATAACGGCGTGTTATGTTAAAACTCAACACAGCCGAAACAGATATTTTAATTAATTCCCATCTAGAATTTATTTATTTCATTTCTTATTTGCTAAAAGTAAAAAAAATCATTTCCCTAACCCGGATAAACCGGAAAAACCAAAACCCAAAATACTCTCGATTATTTTGTCGGGATAAATCACAATCTTCAATCACAAATCCCACTAATCCGGAAAAACCAAGAAACAAAAAACAAATAAATCACAATCTTCAATCACCAATACCCTAGTGTTTTGAACATTGTTCTTTGATATTTGAAATTTATTTGAATTTTGTTCTTTGCCATTTGTTATTTTCTGCCATAAAAAACAAAAAAACCAGAACTATGTCACTAACGAAGCTACTTCCCGTTCACCCGGCAAAGCCGGGCTTGCTTACTGATTTGCAGAGCCTCAACATATTCGTCACCGTTTATGCTGTCTGCATTTCTTCCGCCCGAATGACAAATTAGGCGGGTTGGATTTTATCAAATTCGCACTTGGTAGCACCAACTGGACTATATGCGCCTCAAGGCACACGATTGGCT
>JBDRSF010000063.1:0-2261 GCA_043825135.1 Candidatus Magasanikiibacteriota bacterium | reverse complement strand
TGTGGGGGTGCCAAGTATCCAGTCTCCGAAACAGAATTCTGTAAAAAAGTGGACAGATGAAGATCATAAGTCGCCTTTGGAAGATGAGATGGAAGAGTTAAAAAAACATGAAGCTTTGGAAGTTTTACCAGACAAAAAACACGATTTGTTTTCAGAGGTATTAAAAAATATAAAATTCCCTATTCCAGATGATTTGCAAGCACGTTTGCATTCTTTAATATCGTCTCGAGTAAAAGAGGTGAGAACTGATGATCAGTTTTTAGATTATGTGACCAGATCTACAGATACTGGCGGTCTAGGATTAGAAAGTGAAGATGCTAATCAGTTATTACAAAATGTAAAAGATGTCTGGCATATTATGGAACAAAAAAAGAAGATTGTGACTGTACCAAAAATAGTTGAGGATAAAAAAGATTTAAAGATAGAGATTGAAAAACCTATTAATCCAAATACTTATAAATCATTACAAATTGGAGAAAAAAAACCAGTATTGCAGGATATTGTTCAACCACAAAAAACTACTGACCAGACAAATCCTTCTGTGCAAGCTGGAGACAAAGCTCCGACTGGTCCGATTGAAGAGATCAAAAATTTTTCTTTGGTTGATCTGCGAAGGATGGGCAATGATACAAATAATAATTTCAAAAAAATACTAGAAAACATTAATAGTTTAAAACAAGATTCTATTATATTATTTATGCAAGCTGTGCAAGCTTGGTATGAGAGCCCACTTTATCGTCATTATCAAGGTTTGTTACTTCAAGCAATAACTGATCAAGTAAAATTGAAAGATTTATGTACCGGAGGCGATAGGCTTACTTGGGATGAGCTTCAAGGCTTAACTAGGTTATTAAAAAAATTGAGAATATAATTAAGTTATGCAACAATTTGTCGTGCCACAATTTATTGATGTTGAAGACAGGATTTTTGGACCAATTACTGTCCGACAATTTTTGATATTGTTAGCAGCTGGGCTTTTTATATTTATTGCTTATAAGTTGGCTGATTTTACCTTGTTTTTAGTACTGACTGTGATTGTTGGGAGTCTGACTTTGGTATTTGCCTTTGTCAGAATAAATGGCCAAGATTTTCATTATGTTATTTTAAATATTATACAAACTATTCGTCATCCTTCTTTACGAATTTGGAGAAAAGATTATTCCAAAAAAGAATTAGATTATTTACGAAAACAAAAAGTAGAAGAAGTGGTAGTAGAAGAAGTTGTAAAAAGAGCAAAAGCCAGCCACATAAGGGATTTGGCACTTATCGTGAATACCGGGGGTTTTTACAAGCCGGAGGATAATAATGATTTTTAGGAGGATATATCCGCATTATCCGTAATCCGTATATATAAAAAATATTTACTATGAAATCAAAGAAGAGTGAGAAACAAAAAAGTAAACATCCGTCGGCTCAGACTTATTTACCAATTGCTGAGATAAAAGACGGGGTTGTAATTTTGAAAGATGGTACTTTGCGATCGGTCCTGATGACTTCAAGTATTAATTTTTCTCTAAAATCAGAAGATGAACAAAATGCTTTGATTTCATCCTATGTTAGTTTTTTGAATTCTTTAGATTTTCCTTTACAAATTGTAGTGCAATCCAGACAGTTACAGATTAAACCTTATTTGGAAAATTTAATAAAAATAGAAAAAGGTCAGCCAAATGAATTATTACGGATACAGATTGCTGATTACCGAGCTTTTGTGGCTCAGTTGGTAGATATGGGGCAGATTATGACTAAGAAGTTTTATGTATTAGTGCCATACGATCCAGCGTCAAGTCGTAAAAAAAGTTTTTGGTCACGTTTCAAAGAGGTTTTGCGACCAGCTTTAACTGTCAGGCTAAAAGAAGAGCGTTTTCAAAAAAGAAGAGAAGAATTAGATCAGCGGGTACGTAGGGTAATTGGTGGTTTGCAGGGTATGAATCTTCAGGTTGCACAATTAGATAGTCAAGCTTTGATAGAGTTGTATTATTCCAGTTATAATCCAGATACAGCCCTATCTGAACAATTACAGACTGTAGATGATTTACAGATTGAAAATTCGTGATCACCGTATCACTAGAGATAATTAGTTTTGAAAATTTAAAAATTAGAATTTGTTTAGGATTTCGATATTTAAATCAAATATATTCCTCGGGGTTTTACCCCGGGGTAATCCACGTTTACACTAGGAGTGACCCACGACCAAAGGAGTGGGTCAATTAGAAGCAACGTTGCTCCTCCCTAACGCACTCCTTTGGTCGTGCGTCATTCCT
>JBDRSF010000062.1:0-3239 GCA_043825135.1 Candidatus Magasanikiibacteriota bacterium | reverse complement strand
CTAATCTTTATGATACTAATATTAATTATCACAATAATAAGTCCAGATTTAATAAAACTAGCTCCAAAATTTATAAAACAAGATTATGGTCTTAGAGAAGATTATAATATTGAAAAATATAATGTTTTAAAAATGGATTTTGTTTCTTCAAATAGCTATTCTAGTGGAAATCCATTTACAGATGTAGATTTTACAATAGAATTCACAAATCCAACAGGCCAAAGAATACTTAATACAGACGGATTTTATAATGGAAATGGAAATGGAGACCAAAACGGTTATGTTTGGTCAGCAAGATTTTCAGGAGATGAAGTCGGGACTTGGACTTATGAAACTTTTTCAAATGAACCTTCATTAAATGGTTTAACAGGAACAATCAATGTGCAAATTTCATCAAACAAGGGTCCAATAATAAAAGATGAAGAATATCCACACTGGTTTAAATTCAAAGAAGGAGAAAATGTTCAGTTACATGGTAATTTTTTAGATAATGTAGCTGGAGGGAATCCTTTAAGATTCACTCATTTATATTTATCAGAATTTGTATCAGACACAGAAAGACAACAGTTCATTGACAGAGCAAACCAAATAAAAGCAAACAAAATGAACATTTATCTTGCAAATGTGGGTGATTATGGCGGCTCATTCCCAACAACACCTTGGTTAGGAACATACAATTCAAATAATAAAGAAAGATTTGATATTTTAAGATGGGAAAAATATGAAGTAGAAATAGCCAGATTAAACCAAGAAGGAATTATAGCAGAGCTTTGGTTTTTTGCTGATGATTCTGCATTTGGAAATATTAACGATGCGAATATAGATCTTTTCTTACAATATGGACTTTCAAGGCTTTCAGCATATCCAAATGTAATTTTTGTACAAGTCTTAGAATGGGAAGAAATGTATTCTAATAATTGGAATCGTGCTAATAATCATGGAATATTTATGAGTCAACATAATCCATATGAAAGGTCAATCTCTATTCATGGAACAACAGGAAATTTTGATTTCCCAAATGAAGAATGGACAAAATTTATGGCAATTCAGACAGGAAATACTGTATCTTATCCTTCAAATTACGACATGACTTTAGTAAATTATAATCTTCCAAATAATCCAAAACCACTAATAAATGAAGAATTTGGATTTAATAACGACGATTATGATCAAAACCCAGTTGATTCTTTAAACATGAGAAAAAAACTTTGGATAGCTTTTGTAGCAGGTGCAGCAGGAACTGGAACAGGATCAGGCATGAAAGAATTTGACGAATTTTTCGATTTAGTTAATCCAGAATTCTGGAAAATGACTCCAGATGATTCAGTATTTGTAACAGCAGGATATGAAACTCATTGTCTCGCAAACTCAGGTCAAAGTTATATTTGCTATGCACCAGTTGGAGGAACAATTCAATTAAACAGCAACAGTATACAAGAACAATATAATTATCTTTGGTATGATCCATTCACAGGAGTTATAACAGAACAAGGATTTATTGATCCAGGTAACTTGATTTTAAATGCACCAAACTCAAATGATTGGGTTTTATTTTTAGATGTTGCTAGCCAGCAAGTTTCAACCTGTAATTTAATTGCAGAACCAGACAGAGAAATTGGTTCATTTAATAGTTTATTAACTGCAAGTTTTGAAAATTTACCTCCAGATATAACTCTTACATTAATGAAGTGCTCACAAGAAGATGGAGGAACACAACAAATAATAAATAATAATATAGCAACAAGATCCTGTAATTATCCAGAAGTTTTAGAAGAAACAACATATCAAGCAAGCGCAACAGCAGAAGAAACACAATGCATAACTTTAGTAACTGATTTACCAATTCCTCCAGAAAATGTTTTTCAAGATGATTATACAATAAATATTTATTCAAATGATTTCATAAACCAATTAACTATAGATAATGTTGACTGGGATCATTATTCAAATTATTATCCTTTAGGTGGAGGAGAAATACCTCCAGACTCAAATGGAATAAATGGATTATGGCATTTTAATGATGATCTTTCAGATGGAATGGCAAATGATGATTCTGGAAATGGAAATGAAGGCACATGTACAATTGGAGTAACCTGTCCTGATTATATTATAGAAGGTCAAAGATTTGGTGCAGGCGCCTATTTATTTAATGGAGTAACAGATTATATTGAAATTCCACAAAGCACAATATCTACATCAGGAACCATATCCATGTGGATAAAACCAACAGGAATGCAAGACAAAACAATTATGGATGCAACAAATGATATTGGATCTAACAAATATTTCTTTATAGACATAAATGATCAAGGTTTATTAAGATTTTGGATGGAAGATTATAATGATGCAGATTTTAGAGTTGACTATGATGTAAGCCAGTATGATCCTAATGACTGGTATCTTGTAACAGGAGTTTGGAATTTTGGATCTGCACCAGCATTAGAACTATACTTTAATGGAGAGTTAGTTGATTCTGATACAAGAGCAAGCGGACCAATATCAGTATTAGCAACACCATATATAGGTCATGATAGAAGTGAAGAAGACACAAACACTATGTGGAAATTTGGAGGAGCAATAGATGAAGCCGCGATTTGGAGTATAAATCTTAATCAAGAGGAAATATTAGCTCTTTATTCAGGTGGAGGTGGAGGGCCATCTACAGGAAGCTATGAATCTACATTAATAGAAACACCCCAGTTAGAATCAGTATTAGTAGAATGGGAATCTACAAATAACAATGCAATTCACTTTGCAATAAGTCCAGATTCCAATATTTGGTGTAATGTTTATAATGGACAAATAATCACAAGAAATAATTGTGGATATTTTCCTTCAGAAAATTTCTATTACAAAGTAGAATTTTCAGATTATTCTCTTATAAATAATGTTTATTTTGAATGGGAAGAGAGAGTAGAACTTCCTGGCGGTGGCGGAGGTAAAACACTGCCTCACCAAGCATACGGGGAAGATGAAGATGGACAACTATACAGCCAAGATATCTTTAAAATGATATTAGATTTTATTAAAAATATTTTTGGATTATAAATTAAAAAGATTAAATTTATTTAACCTCAAATAAAATAACTTTTATGGGATTATACCCCTTGCAATGAATATTATTGTTAAGATCATACTTACAAGTATAACATTCGCCATAACCCTCTTTTTTCATATTGTTTATTATATTTGGCCTAAATAATTGATGCAGACAAAGAATTTTAATTTCCTTTTCGGAA
>JBDRSF010000061.1:0-4684 GCA_043825135.1 Candidatus Magasanikiibacteriota bacterium | reverse complement strand
TCGGGAAAATTGCTCGGCTCGCAATTTTCGCAAATTGCCTTCGCTACGCTTCGGCAACTTCCGATACTCGGATACGTTATGTGAAATGCATGTTTTACTTTTGGGCTATCGCCCAGCTCTAAAAAAGAATTTAATTTTGTTTTTTTATTAATTTATAGAGGGGAATATGGTGTTTTCTCTGCTCCGCTACGAAAACGATTTATTTTAACAAAAATTTATATTACAATAACTTTATAATAATTTAAAACACTATGGCCACAGGAAGAACAATAAGCGCAAATTTTTTAACGGAATTAGACGAAAAGGTTATAAATTTTTGTGCTGAAATTTCAAAAAAAATTGAAGACAATATATCTGGCACAGAACAGAAAAAAAGCTTCAAGAATGATTTTGGTAAAACAAGTAAATCAAGAGACGCTGGTGCAGGTCGAGGCGCAGGAAAACTTCAACGAGACGCACTTTGTACAAGGGGCGTAACATCAAAAGGTCCCTATTCGAATAGAAATTTACGATGGCATCCGCTAGTTATAGCGAACGGATCCATACCTTTTGCTAACACAATAAAAAGAATTGAAATAGAAGGCGAAGATGATTCGCAGACTTTAATTTTTGTAATCAAAGAAGATGGAGTTGAAAAAAGATTTCCATCAAGCAGGGTTCATGAATTGAATAGAAGATATGTCACCATCCCTGCGCACTGGCTACCCCACCTTGATGTATTAAAATTCTGGAACGACACATTATGGACTCAAAACTCTTGTATAATTACTGCATTTGAAGCATGCAATTGGCATGACGCTGTTGAAAGTTACGCGGTTCTTGGCTTATCAATCGCAGTAGATAATTATGGAGTAGAATTTGATACTATTTATCCATTTATAAGAGACCTATTAGAAAATCAAAATATTGATCCTATTATTTCTTTGCCCAGCCTTAATTTTCCTAGCAATAAAGAAGATATAATTAACTGTCCTTTATGCAAAGTTCCTAAATCACAAAATCCAGCAGAATTGCCGGACAGGGGGAGAGAAGAGAGATTTAAATTCGCTTTTGGTGGTAATAAACGAAACGAAGGTGATGATAGTAGCATGCAAATAATGCATGTTGAGCCATTGGTTGAAAATGAAATAAGACACAACGCAAAGAATGTTAGATTCGGCCATCGATGGTGCAATGTTGCTATGACAGATCACTCCATTGAAGAAACTCTTGATTTTATGGAATTTATAATCAAAGCCCATAATAGATATAATTAATTATGCAAACTACAAATTTATTTGAATTAGCCGAAAAAAATAAACCTAAAAAATTTATTAAGATTGCTGATTTAAAACCAATCAACAATCTTAAATTAATTTTTAGAGAAATACGTGATTATTTTGCTGGAAACGTAACCGGCATAACAAGAGATGAAAAAATTGCGCAAAACATAATGCGTCTTTTGTTTTGCAAAATTTATGATGAAAAGAATAGTGTTGATATAACAGAATTTTCAAATCGCCCTAATGAAGACTACAAAATTTTTCAAGAAAGAATAAAAAAATTATTTGAAAAAGTTAAGACAAACTACTCGGATATTTTTGATAAAAACGAAAAAATCGAAATACAAGCTGAACAATTATCTTTTATTGTGTCAAAATTAGAAGATTACTCAATATTAAATGCCGACAGAGATGTTATTGGTGATGCCTTTGAAGAGCTCATTGGGACTTCATTCAGAGGTGGCGAGGGCCAATTTTTTACACCAAGAAATGTCGTGCAAATGATGATTGATGTTTTGCAACCAAACGAAAACGAAAGCATAATCGATCCTGCTTGTGGAAGTGGGGGTTTTCTTGCTTATGCTCTAAGATATTTAATAGCAAACAAAAAAAATAAGTATTACATAGCTGGAATTGATAAAGATTCTTTTTTATCAAAAATTGCCAAAATTTATTTATCTTTAATAGGCAATGAAAATTATTATATTCATTGCGAAAATAGTTTAGAGCTACCTTCAAAATGGAGCAAAGACACACAAAAAGATATAAATTTAGGAAAATTTGATGTTGTTTTAACAAATCCACCTTTCGGCTCAAAAATTCCCGTTGTTGGTCATGAATTATTAGAACAATATAAACTGGGTCATCAATGGGAAAAAGGAGATAATTGGTTAATTACCAATAAATTACATGAGAAACAACCACCGCAGATATTATTTATTGAACGATGTCTGCAATTATTAAAAGATGGTGGGCGCATGGGGATTGTTTTACCAGAAGGAATTTTTGGAAATCCATCCGACAAATACATATGGGAATATATAAATAGCGTTGCTTCTATTATAGGGGTTGTAAGTTTATCACAGGAAACATTTCAACCTAGCACACACACGAAAACGAGTGTTTTATTTTTGAAAAAAACTACTCAGAGGCCAAAGTCAATATTTATGGCTATTGCACATAGCATAGGACATAATAAAAATGGAAAACCAATCTATAAAATAGATTCTAGCGGAAAACAAATACTTGATGATGACCTTCCAAATATTTCAAGAAGTTTTATAGCGCACAATACTGGGACTAAAAAAAATGAAGATCATCTTGGTTTTTCTATGTCTTATAAAAATTTAAACGACCATATTTTTATCCCAGAATATTATAATCCAGAAATTCTTCAGGAGCTCAAAACATTAAAGGAAAGTGGAAAATATTCGCTAGCATCAATTGGGGATTTACTAAATAAAGGAGTTTTACAAATTAAAAGAGGAAACGAGATTGGTTCACAAAACTACGGAACCGGTGAAATTCCTTTTGTTAGAACAAGTGATATTGTCAATTGGGAAATAAAATTTGATCCAATTAAAGCAGTATCCGAAGATGTTTATAATCAGTACAAGATCCAACAGGATGTTAGAGAGAAAGATATTTTATTTGTAAATGACGGTACTTTTTTAATTGGAAGAACGGCAATGATTACTAACTTAGACTTAAAAATAATTATTCAAAGCCATGTAAGAAAAATAAGGGTTATTGATGATACTGTGATTGATCCATATTATTTATTTTATTTATTGAATAGTAAAATAGTTAGAAAACAAATAGATTCTAGAACATTTGTACAAGCCACCATATCAACAATTGGCAACAGACTAAGTGAAATTATTTTACCAATCAGCAGTGATAAAGCTGAGATAAAAAAGATAACAAAAGAAATAAAGACTATAATTGACGAAAAGGCTGAATTACGAAAAAAAACAGTTCAAATAATGGACGAAAGTATTTAATAATTTTAAAAAATATGATTGGAAAATTAAAACGAGTACCCCTAAGAGAAATATGGAGAAACGAGGCCAAAGATTTTACTACATGGCTGGCTGAAAATATTGATACCTTAAGCGAGGAGATTGGCATACCGCTTTCAATTATGTCGAGAGAGAAAGCCGTTGGCGACTTTTCATTGGATTTAATCGCAGAAGATTCCGACGGTCAAATAACAATAATTGAAAACCAGCTCGAAAAAACAAATCATGATCACTTGGGTAAAGTACTAACATACCTTAGTAATTTAGATGCTAAAACTGCTATTTGGATTTCGAGCGATCCTCGTGATGAGCATGTCAAGGCAATAAATTGGCTAAATGAATATACTCCAGATGATATATCTTTTTATTTAATAAAAATTGAAGCTGTTAGAATTGGTGAGTCTGAGCCCGCACCAATGTTTTCAATCATTGCGGAACCAACTGAAATCGCAAAAAGTGTCGGACAAGAAAAGAAAGAGTATGCGGAAAGACATCATTTAAGAAAAGAATTTTGGACTCAACTTATTGAAAAGCTAAAAGGAAGAACAAAATTACACGCAAATTTATCGCCAGTTATTTATCATTGGATTGGAACTGGTGCTGGCAGAAGTGGTGTCGGCTACAATTATGTAGTGACGAATGATTATGTATCAAGTGAAGTATATTTAGATCGTGGAAAAGACTATCCTACGTTAAACAAGGAGCGATTTGATGCTTTATATAAAAATAAAGAAGTGATAGAAAAAAATTTTGGTGGGCAATTATCGTGGGAACGCTTAGATAAAAAGCGCGCATCACGTATTGTAATTAGATTTAAAGATTTTGGATTAAAAAACAAAGAAACATGGAACGAGGCACAAGAAAAAATGATCGATTCAATGATTAGAATAGAAAAGGCCTTTAAACCTTACATTGAAAAATTAAAATAGGAGTTTTGGATTTTGGGCATTCACCCCTAACCCCTCTGCCCAAAATCCAAAACAAAAAAAACAAAATTAAAATTCTTTTTTAGAGCAATCCCGATTGCTATCGGGATTAAAGTAAAACATGCACATCACATAACACGGCATATCTGGTTACGGCTTTTATACAAAAGCCTCCACCCAAATTGCTTCGCAACTTCAGATATGCCGATACGTTAGGCGAAAAAACTAAAAATTTCCTCTCTATTTTGAAAAGAATTTTTTGGCAATTTCGCTCGGTCGATAACTTATTTTGAAATAATAATTTTAACAAGCAACATTATGAAAACACCAGAAACTATTCTAACTCCAGAATCTAAAGAAAAGGAAAAATTATACATGTGTGGTAGTTGTGGTTTTAGTACCGAAAAAATTGAAGATCTTCACGAAGAGCGTGAAAATGGTGGGGTCACTCATACTTGTCCGGAATGTAAAAATT
>JBDRSF010000060.1:0-5545 GCA_043825135.1 Candidatus Magasanikiibacteriota bacterium | reverse complement strand
TAATTAAGTAATTAGTAATTTTGATACATTCTAAGTCAAATTTACTAAATATGTAACATAATTACTTAATTACCAATTACTTAATTACTTTTCTCTATGTCTATTGAAAATAAAATAAAACTCAAACAAGACGAGCAAATTTTAAATGTTATTAAACGCTATGGTCTCACACTTTTCTGGTGGTGGATTTTGATTTTAGTTTTGTTTATCGTGCCATTTTTTTTCATGTTTTGGCTTTTTAATCATGGCTGGTGGGGGCAGGCGTTGTTTATTATTCCGGTTGTGTTGGGTTTACTGATTCTAATTAGAACAATATTTCTTTGGCAAAAAAATGTTTTAATAATTACTACACACAGACTAGTTGATATTGATCAACGGGGTTTTTTTGATCAAGTCGTGTCTGATGTTCCCTATGATCAAGTGGAAGATGTGATGGGTAGAATTAAAGGTTTTTGGGGGACAATTTTTCGCTATGGTAATCTTACTGTTCAAACCGGCAGTGGTAAGGTGCAGATTATAGTTGACAAAGTAAAACAACCCAATTTTTTACAGCAAGAAATTAATGAAATTAGAGAGCGTCATTTGTCACGTTATTCCCATGATTTTAGTGGTGATGTTGCTAAGGCAATCATAGAAAAGCTTTACGAATTGGATTATGAAGATTTGCTTAGAGTTTACAAAAAGGCGAGGAGATTGAAAAAGAAAATGGAAGAGAAAGAGGGTGGTGAATAATTACTAAAGACCTATTGTAAGTTTTATCATTTATCATCTATCATTTATTACCTATTATCCTACTAATTTTTGATAGATGATAAATGATAGGTGATGATTTACTAAATAGTATTATTTTGCTATAATACCCACATGAAGAAAGAAAAACAATCAGTTTTTAGGCGTTTTTTCGGTTCACGCTTATTTTTGCTTATGGCCCTAATTTTGGTTATATTTGTTGCTTTTGGCTATGCCAGAGCTTATTATCAAGATTATAAAATTAAACAAGAAATTAGAGCTCTACAAGATGAAGTAAAAGGCTTAGAACATAAAAAACTAGAATCTATGGAGATTTTGAAGTATGTTACTTCGCCGGCTTTTGTTGAAGAAAAGGCCAGAAACGAGTTAAATCTAAAAAAACCAGGCGAAAATGTTATGGTAATAAAAGTTTCTGAAAAAGAAGCTAAAAAGCTAGAAGATCAGCCTGTGGATAATTCAGCCTTGGACAATCCTATGAAATGGTGGTATTATTTTAATCATAAGTCAATTAATTAATAGATAATTAAGTTTCCTTTTTTAAGCCAAAAAAGAGGAGTTAAACAATAAAATTATGGAAGAAGAGAAAACACAAACTGGCAATTTGGAGGGGGAAGTACAGTTGGAAGAGGAGATACAAGAGGAGAGGGTGGAAAACGAACCGGTCAAATCAAAAAAGACTGGATTAAAACCTTTGCAAATGTTTATTGCGGGTATTGTTGGTTTTTTGGTTTTGATCGTTGTTGCCATAGCTATCTATGGTGTTATGGGTACAAAAAAGGTTTCAGATTCACCATTTGTTCTAAAAGTTGCTAAGGTGCTAAATCTATCCGCTACTAAGGTTAATGGTGATGGTATAAGCTATTTAGATTACATGGATGATCTAAAAACTCTAAATAAGTTTTATGAAAGTCAGCCAGATTTTCCTAAACCAAGTGAAGAAGAAATTTCAGACCAAGTTATTAGTCGTCTTGTTGCTAATAGTATAATTGCCAAAATTGCTCAGGAATATAATGTAGAAGTTACTCAAGAGGAGTTAGACGAGGCCAAAACAGGTTTAATGTCACAATTTTCTACCCAAGAGGAGATCGAAGATCAGTTACAGTCACGATATGGTTGGACTTTGGATACTTATATTCAGAAAGTTATGAAACCGGTAATTCTAGAACAAAATTTACAAAAAGCTTTCACTGAGATGGATACTGATGCAGATAGTGAATTTACAGAAGAACAGGTAAGAGCGTCTCATATTTTATTTCAGTTTGATCCTAATACTAGCCATGAAGATACTAAAACATTGGCTGAAGAGGTTTTAAGACAAATTAAAGATGGCGCTGATTTTGCTGAAATGGCAGCTCAATATGGTTCTGATGGTACTAAAGATGTTGGTGGTGATCTTGGTTGGTTTGCTAGAGGTGTAATGGTTCCTGAATTTGAAGACGCTGTTTTTGCTTTAAAACCTGGTGAATTAGGTAATGAGCTTGTTGAAACAACTTTTGGTTATCACATTGTAAAAGTTGTTGAGAAAAAGAATGTCCGTAATTTTGTTGATTTTATGGATAATGAAATAAAGAATGCTAAGGTTAAGATTTTGATTGATATTCATAATCCATTTGAAAGTTTGCTAGATGACACGGAAGTGATTGATGACACAGGTGATACAGAAGATTTGGCAGATGTAGAAGTCATTGATGATTCCGGAGATGGTGGTGAAGCGGAATTAGCAGAATAAAGAAGTAAAATAAGCCCTGCGAAAGTGGGGCTTTTAAACGCGGAATTAGTACAATGGTAGTATATATGCTTCCCAAGCATGAGACGCGAGTTCGATTCTCGTATTCCGCTCTAATTAGGATTTTCCAAATAGCACACAGATCTAACAGATCTGTTACATCAGTTAAATCTGTGTTCCATATCAAATTTTTTAAAGCAGGCCCCTTTAGTTTAGTGGTAGAACAGTGGTATCGTAAACCACATACATCAGTTCGATTCTGGTAGGGGGCTCAAATAATCTCTCATAAGTGGGGGATTTTTTCTTTTTAAAAAATATGGTATAATAGTTTTAGTCAAAAGTCCATAAAGTCTATAAAGTCCATAAAGCTAAAATTTTTAATACTTTATAGACTTTATAGACTTTATAGACTTTATAGACTTTTGACTTTATAGACTTTATTTATGATCAAATTAAAAAATGTTTCCCGTTTTTATACTAGAGACAGTGTTGGAGTAGATGATGTAAACCTGCATATAAAGCCAGGTGAGTTTGTGTCAATTGTAGGCCAAAGTGGAACTGGCAAAACAACACTGGTCAAGCTTCTTATTGCCGAAGAGAGACCAGATGATGGAAGTGTGGAAATTGGCAATTGGGATATTACCAAAATTCGTCAAAAAGATATACCATATTTACGTCGTCAAATTGGAGTAATTTTTCAAGATTTTAAATTATTACCAAAAAAAACTGTTCGTGAAAATGTAGCTTTTGCTTTACAAGTTTCCGGACATCCATCTCACCGTATTCGTCAGGTGGTTCCAAAAGTTTTAGATATTGTAGGTCTGGCTCACAAAAAAAATAGTTATCCACACCAACTTTCTGGTGGTGAACAACAGCGCGTTGTTATTGCTCGTTCATTGGTTCATCGACCAAAGATTTTAGTTGCTGATGAGCCAACCGGAAATCTTGATTCTGTCAATACTGAAGAAATTATACAAATTTTAAAAAAAATAAATGAATTTGGCACTACTATTGTTTTAGTTACTCACAATCGTGATGTAGTAAATCGTCTACGCAAGCGGGTGATTACTATTCATGATGGGAAAATTATTTCAGACGAAGAGGACTCTAAATATAGGTTATAAAAATAAAATTAGTGGAATATGATGTCATTTTTAAGAATATTAAAATTTGCCCTTCAAGATATATTTAGAAATATTGGTTTGTCTTCTATGACAGTCTTGATTTTGGTCTTGATGTTGTTGTCGGTTAATACTTTGATAATAATGAATGTAATTACCAGTCGAGCAGTTAGCACCATAAAAGAACAAATTGATGTTAGTGTATATTTTAATGAAGATGCTACTGAAGATGAAATAACTGAAATAAAAAACCATGTAAATGCTTTTCCAGAAGTGACAGAAATAATTTATCTAAATAGAGACCAAGTTTTGGAAAGTTTTCGTGTTCAACATGAGGAAAATCCAGAGATACTCGCTGCTTTGGATGAGCTAGGTGAAAATCCTTTGGGTCCAACTATGATTGTAAAAACTCGGGAACCAAAAGATTATGAACAGATAATTACTGCTTTGGATATTCCAGAATATGAAACAATTATTGAGGCCAAAACTTTTGGTGATACTGAAAAAGCAATTGAACGTATTCACACTATTACTACACAAGTTGAGAAAACAGGTTTTATCTTAAGTGGACTTTTCGCTTTTATTGCTTTTCTCATTATTTTTAATACCATTCGTGTTGCTATCTATACTCAGAGATCAGAAATTAGTATAAAGAAATTAGTAGGTGCTAGTAATTGGTTTGTGCGTGGTCCTTATGTTTTTGAATCACTTATATTTACTGTGATAAGTATTGCAATTACCGGGGGATTAATTTGGTTTACGCTCGGTTTTCTAGATCCTTATGTAGAAATAGTATTTGGACAATCAGGCTTGCTATTTGCCTATTATGAAACCAACTTGATATTTTTATTTTGCGTACAATTTTTTGGAGTTTTGTTTCTAACTATTTTATCAAGTCTTTTAGCAATGAGGAAGTATTTGAGAGTGTGATGATTTTGGATTTATAAAAAATGAGTCCCGGAGGGACGACAGATAGTAGCCAGGGCATTTATGCCCTGGAAAAGATTAAAAAAATATAAGTCCCGGAGGGACGGCATTTGGTCAAAATAAATATTTACTATATTTATGCCGTCCCTCCGGGGCTTTTTTATATATAACAAATTACCAGGCACTAAAGTGCCTGGCTACTATCTGTCGTCCCTCCGGGATTTAATCTAACTTTAAATTATAATTATTCCGTTGTAGTCCCATCAAAATGTTCATCATCTGCTTCGGCTTGCTCCTTCGTTGCGTGAATTACATCAAATCTATGCTCTGGTGGGGAATAAATAGTATAAAGCTTCATTACTTCTGTTTCAGAAGTATTGATTACATTGTGCTCAGCACCACCTGGTACAATAACTGCAAAGTCATCTTTTACTTCAGTCTCCACGCCATCAATTACTACTTTTTCAACTCCTGATTCAAAACGAAAGAATTGATCATGTTCTTCGTGTATCTCAGTTCCGATTTCTTCACCCGGTTTTAGACTCATCGCTACTAGCTGACTATTTTTGCCAGTATAAAGAACCTTACGAAAATTTTCATTTTCTAGGGTTATCTTCTCTATGTTGTCGATATATCCTTTCATATATTTTTTATTTAAGAATTAATATGATGATTTTATTGTACACTATTATAGTATGAGAGTAAACCCAGCACCATTTTGTTAACTAGTGGGTAACAAAATGGTGCTGGGTTTATCCACAAGTAGATTTGACAAAAAGTAATTTTAAAGTTAAACTAAAGGTAATCTTAAGATTAACTTTAAAATATGCGAAATACCCAAACAATTATTGGAGTAAAAGAACTTAGACAAAATTTAGAAGCTTGTGTTAAAAAAATTAATCAAGGTATGAGTTTTGTTGTGGTAAAAAGATCCAAGCCTATTTTTAATATCACGCCAATTGAATTAGATGAAAATTGGGAAGAAGTGGTAGATTTTACAAAAATTAAAAAAGGTGGCGTA
>JBDRSF010000059.1:0-3088 GCA_043825135.1 Candidatus Magasanikiibacteriota bacterium | reverse complement strand
GCTGGGGCTGGATGATTTGTCTTGTTTTATCTACAAACAGGACGCCCCGCTGGGGCTGGATGATTTGTTTTGTTTTATCTACAAACAGGACGCCCCGCTGGGGCTGGATGATTTGTCTTGTTTTATCTACAAACAGGACGCCCCGCTGGGGCTGGATGATTTATTTTGTTTTATCTACAAACAGTTTGACCTCTACGAAGCCTATAAATAAAAATCATTAGATTGAAAAATACAAAAAAATTCCTCTTTGAAAGAAAAGTTTTTTCTAAAAACTATCTGGAAAATATTCTAGAATTAATTCATCTGCTTTCTCTTGTATCTCATTTCTTTGACTCTCCTGACTACCCAGCAAAACCTGATCAATATAGTTTTCCCATTCCTTTTTACATCTATGAATTGCATCCGGATCTTTATCAACTATAACCCTATGTTGTCCTAATAAAGCTTAAAAGCTTTCTTGAAATGCCTCTAGATTACCAAGTCTTGTTTCTAAAGATTTTTGCTTTAGTCTATCTCCTACTATATCCATATTATTATTTAATTAAAAATTCTATAATACTTAAAATATCCTCATCTTTTGCTAACGGCAACATTTTTTGAATTTGTTTTGACATTTGTTTTTTCTTCAAATCATCAGTTAATAAATCCTTTATCATCATAGCCAATGAATTGCCGTCAGCTATATTTTCATTAATAAGCAATACTGCCCCAGCATCAGCCAAAAATCTGACATTTTCTTCTTGGTGTCCGAGCTTAGGCACAAGAATTGCTGGCTTACCTAAGGCTGCGATTTCAGTAATAGAACCAAAACCACCGCGTGAAATTACAATATCTGCCACAGCGTAGGCACCAGCCATTTCGTGAGTAAAAAACTGATAAACCTGATAATAATCAAAATGCTTAACAGCGCGTTCAACTAACTCCTGTGGACGTTCTTTGCCCGAAAGATGAATAACTTGAGCATGGCCTTTTAGATGTTGAACCGCTTGGACAATCAACTGATTAACCCGCAAAGAACCTGTCCCACCACCCGTAGCAAACACAACTGGCAATCCTTTTTGAAGATTAAAATCTTTAAAACTCTTTTTCTTATCACCTTGCAAAATTTCTTCACGAACCGGATTACCAATCCAATGAGTTTTTCTTTTAGAGAAATCTTTTACATTTTGCTGTAAAGCCGTAGTGATAATTTTGGCAAAGGGTGCCATTAATTTGTTTGCCAGACCAACTTGGACATCTTGCTGGTGCACCCAAGTTGAAATACCAAATAACCATGCCGCCCAGTGCACTGGCACAGAAATAAAGCCACCGGCCGAAATGCAAATATCTGGACTTTCTTGCCACATAATTTTTATTGATTGAAAATAACCAATAAAAATTTTAATAATATCTATAATATTCCAAATGGACAAATACCGACGCAATTTACCTGAAGCAATGGTAATAAACTTAATCCCCTGCTCTTCAATCAGCTTTCGCTCTGGTCCAGTTTTTGTTCCAACCCAAACAAACTCAGCAGTCGGATACTGTTTTTGAATTTTTTCTTTAATTGCTAATAGTGGAGTGACTGGCCCGAGGGTGTAACCACCGGAGAATAGTATTTTCATAAGTGTCGGTTAATCCCGAAACCCTGAACGACCGTAGGGAGTTGAAGGGTGAGGGATCTTTCGAAGCGAAAGAGTTTTTACTTCTAAGTTATTTATGTATTCTAAGATTCAGGATTTGGATACACTCTTACTCACATTCACCACAATCCCCACCGCTCCCATCTCAATTGCGAGAGCAGTTCCACCGTGGCTGATAAATGGCAATGGAACACCAGTCAATGGCATTATTCCAACCATGGCACCAATATTCATAAAACTCTGCACCACAAACCAGATTATTATACCAGAAACTAAGAGTCTGCCAAATTCATCATTAATATTCTTAGCAATTACAAAGCCACGCATGGTAATTAAAATAAGCAATATAATAATACCGACAGCAAAAATAAAACCCATTTCTTCGGCAACAATTGCATAAATACTATCAGCAGCGACTTCTGGCAAATATTGAAATTTTTGCAATGAATGCCCTAGTCCACGCCCAAGGATACCTCCTGAACCAATTGCTAGAAAAGCTTGATTAATATGGTAACCGACCCCTTGTGGATCTAATTCTGGATGTAAAAAAGTCATAAAACGAGCCGCCCGATAAGGTGCAGCTATTATCATAAAAGCTAGAGTAGTAATTCCAGCAACGGCCAATCCGACTATATGCAATAATTTTGCTCGCCCGACAAAAAGTAAACTAAATAAAATTGCAAATAAGATTGAAACAGTACCAATATCTGGCTGTAATACAATTAAAATAACTGGTATTATTCCAAATCCGAGCGTAGTTAAAAAACCTTTTTTAAAGTCTACAATATCTTTTCCTCTTTGCGAAATAAAAGCTGAAATAAAAACAATCATTGCCAGCTTGGCAAGTTCAGCTGGCTGAAAAGAGTAGTCAAACAAAACTAACCAACTCTTGGCATTGGTGCCATAAGCCGAACCTAAACCCGGTACAAAAACCAGTAAAAGCAAGATGATTGATAAAACATAAAAAACTGTTGACCACTTTTTTAAAATGTGATAATCAAGCTTGGTAAAAAAGAAAAATAGAAAAAGTCCTGGCAAAACCCCAAATAATAGCTGTCGCTTTATAAAAAAATAACTATCGCCAAATTTTTCATGCCCAACCGCTGATCCAGCTGATGTTAGCATTACAAGACCAAAAACTAGAAGTATTGCAAAATACCCTAACAATATATAATCTGCTTTAGCGGTCTTGTTCATAAATAAAAGATACTAACATAATATACCAATATACGAGATAAACATACCAATATACTAATGGTATACTAATGCTATTCTGGTAAAATATATTTTAAATCAGAATTATGTGATTTTAAATAAGTTAGTCTCAAGAATCTAACGCAACAATCTCACAAGTCCCGGAGGGACGAAATATAGTAGCCAGGGAATTTATTCCCTGGAAGATATTGATCTTTATCACTAGCCCCGGAGGGGCGGCATAGGGTATGTCGCCCCTCCGGGGCTAG
>JBDRSF010000058.1:0-3380 GCA_043825135.1 Candidatus Magasanikiibacteriota bacterium | reverse complement strand
ATAAATTCTTATTAAAAAAATAAAAAAATTCTTCATTGGGGGTTAGACAGTTAGTCTCTTGCGGCCCTTGCTGCGTCTGCGCTTGATAACGGCTCTGCCCGTTGAGGACTTCATTCGTCGACGGAAACCATGTACTCTTTTGCCTTTTCTTTTTGTTGGGGTAGTCAGATTTTTTTTCATAGTTTTTAAATTATAACACAACAACTCTTTTAGTCAAGAAATTTCATGACGAGCACAAAAGATTAATATTCTGTTCGCCCAGATAGGGTCATGGCGTTTTTTTCTTGTATTATAAATTTTTTTTGTTATAATCTATTGAGCTAGGTGCCGCAGCGAACACGCAATCATTATTGCCGGTGCTTTAGTGTTAAAGTAATAAAAAATTCCGTTATAATCATACGGGAAAAAATTTTTCTTGCATAATATTATTTCTTTGTTATAATGGAATAACATTTTGATCTCATGACGCCTGTGAATAACTTGTTAATATTGTTAATTACCAAAGAACCTGCCAGTGGATAAGAAAAATACAGCAAATATCTGGTCACAAGCCGAACAATCTATCAAGGAAAAGATCGGTCCGGAGGCTTTTCAATCCTGGTTTGCCGCTATCAACGTCAAGCAGCAGCATCCCGAGATACTTGTTATTGAGACCCCGGATGAGTTTTTCAAGAACTTATTTATCGAGCGCTATTTGGCCCTGATCAAAGAGACATTAAAAAACTTATCATCAAGCGTAAAAATAGAATTTGCAGTCAATCCCGATATCATTAAAACCAACAAACCTGCCGATGGCGATTACCCACAGGTAAACAGAGCGCCACATATGTCAGGGCCATTAAACCCTCGTTTTACTTTTGATAGTTTTGTGGTCGGGCCGTCCAATCGCTTTTCGCACGCAGCTTGCCTTGCGGTTGCAGACTCTCCTGCAAAAGCATATAATCCTTTATTTATCTACGGAAGGGTGGGCCTAGGCAAAACACATCTTATGCAGGCAGTGGCTCATACCCTGCAAGAGCAAAACCCCGGTTTTAAAACCTGCTATATGACTTCGGAAAAATTCACAAACGAACTTATAAGGGCAATCCAAAATCGTTCAACCCAGCAATTTCGTGACAAATACCGTCGTATTGATATGCTTTTAATCGATGATGTGCATTTTATCGCCGGTAAAGAAGCCACCCAGGAAGAATTCTTTCATACATTTAATGCCTTATATGACGACCACAAACAGATTATTGTTTCTTCGGACAGGCCGCCCCGAGAAATTTCTAAGCTAGAAGAAAGATTGGTTTCGCGTTTCGGCTGGGGCCTCGTTACTGACATTCATCCGCCGGATCTAGAAACCCGGATAGCAATTCTAAAGAAAAAGATGGAAAGGGAGCCTATCAGCGTCCCCGACGACGTCATCTATTTTATTGCCGAACAAATTAAAACAAATATCCGAGAGCTCGAGGGTGCGTTAATCCGCGTTGCTGCGTATTCGCTGTTGGAAGAAAAACCGATTTCACTAGCCATGGCCCAGGACATATTGAAAGACATGGTAACGGAAACTAAGAAAAACATCACGGTTGATGCTATCCAAAGAAAAGTGGCGGACTTTTTTGATTTATCACTACATGATCTAAAAACAAAAAGGCGCAGTAAAAACATCGTATTACCTAGACAAGTGGCAATGTATCTGGCGCGGGAGTTGACAAATCAATCGCTTCCCGAAATCGGAGAATTATTTGGCGGTAAAGATCATACAACAGTACTGCATTCTTGGAATAAAATTAAATTGGCGATTAAAAACGACAAGGATCTTAAAAATTCAGTGGATAGACTCATAATAGATATCCAACATTAATACAGAGCTTATTAAAACTTATTCCACAACAAGAAAAAACGCAACACCTGTATTAATAGAGGTTAGAGGCTTATTAAATTTTTAACAACTACTACTACAAATACTACTATTTTTATATATAATTAACTAATAAAGGAGAGTTGATGAAAATATCGGTTTCTAAAAATGAAATACTTAAGGGAATTCAAACCATTCATAATATAGTATCTTCAAAAATCAACCTACCAATTTTATCGAACATACTATTAGAAACAATAGGTAATCAATTAAAACTCGTTTCGACAGACCTGGATGTGGGAATTTCCTGTTTAATTCCTGTTAGTGTGCAAGAACAGGGAGCGATAACAATCCCATCAAAAAAATTCGCTGATATTGTCAGGGAACTTCCTATGGGCCAGGTTATTATTAATGTCAAAAAAAACAATATGGTCGAAATTGAGTGTTTAAACTGCCGGTTTAGATTAATGGGTGTTTCAAAAGAAGAGTTTCCTAACCTACCCGAGTTTAAAGATAAAGAGGCTATATATATTGATCAAGCACAACTTAAAGAAATGCTGGGTTTGACATCGTTTGCGGTATCGCACGAGGAAAGCCGTTATATTTTAAACGGCCTACTTTTTGAGTTAAAAAACAGCATCTTAACAATGGTCGCTACGGATGGAAGACGACTGGCTTTTGTTAAACAAAAACTCTCCAAAGCAACAAAAAAAGAATTAAGCATTATCGTTCCCATCAAGGCCGTGCAAGAGTTATTAAGAAACCTGCAGGATGAGGGCGGTGCTTCGATTGTGACAAGTGAAAATCAGGTTTTGTTTGGATTGGGTGGTGTCTTAATTGTTTCCAGGGTTATCGAAGGAGATTTTCCTAATTATAACCAGGTTATCCCCCAGCCATCTGAGAAAAAGATGGTTGTAGATAGGGAAGAGTTTTTAGCTTCTATACGCCGGGCCAATTTATTGTCTACACCAGATTCACAGGCTATAAAATTTGAATTATTCCCGGCGCGCGCAACAGCCAGTAAGGGTGGAAAGCTAGTAATTTCAAAATCTACGCCCGATGTCGGAGAGTCACACGAAGAAATACCTATTAAATACCAAGGCAAAGAATTAATAATCGGTTTTAATCCACATTATTTAATAGATGCCTTAAAAAATTTAAAACAACCAGAAATCGAGTTTGAATTTACCGAGGCAGACAAACCCGGCGTAATCCGTATGGGTGATTATGTGTATCTTATTCTGCCTATGAGGATTTGATGGATCAGATTAAAAACGTCATCAGTAGTGTTATAGAAAAACTCGCTTCGGACAATCTCGATCGCAACCAGCAACTGTGGCAGGCATGGCAGGATGCCACCGGCAAGAAGTTTTTGAAGCACGCAACAATAGAAAGTTATAAAAACGGCAGGATTGTAATAAAGGTCGATTCGCCGGTTGCGATGTTTCAGTTAAATTTAAAACGCAATCATATTTTAACCGTATTACAAAAAGTCGATAAAGAACTAAAAAGCATCGATTTAAGAATGGGGAAA
>JBDRSF010000057.1:0-31061 GCA_043825135.1 Candidatus Magasanikiibacteriota bacterium | reverse complement strand
CTTGATATATTGCAAAAAAAGATATTTAAATTTCAAAAAAATAACAACCAAAGGACCGAGAGAACATGATGATTTCGGTAACCGTTTATTATGAGCTATACCGTACCTGTTTTTATTGGGCAGTAATAGGTGTTTACAGCGTGATTGACCGAAGGGAGATTTTACGCTGTGGATAACTTTTTTAAAGCTCTTCCTTTGATAGGGGGAGAGCTTTACTATATGGTGCTTTGGCATCTCCAACATCATATTCACCAATCCTTGTTCTTCGTAATTCATCACAATAAGCGCCACAACCAATCTTTTTGCCAATGTCATTTGCTAGTGTTCTAATATAAGTGCCAGTGGAGCATTCTACTTCAATTTTTAAATCGGGATAATTATAGTCTAATAATTTTATATCATAAATTTCAATCTCGATCGGCTTACGTTCAATTTCAATTCCTTTCCGTGCCAAATCATACAATTTTTTTCCACCAACTTTCTTAGCCGAATACATCGGCGGAATCTGCTCTTGTTTGCCGACAAAGTTTTGCAAGATATTTTTAATATCATTTGGTGAAGGGACAGGTCGCGACCTGTCCGTACCAGGTGTTTTCGTGATCACTCCGGTAGAATCCTGCGTATCTGAAGTCGCTCCCAATTTTAAAGTTGCAACGTAAGTTTTTGGAAGCGCTTTAAATTCATCTAGTCGTTTTGTGGCATCTCGTCCAATACCAACAATAAGTAGACCTGTTGCAAATGGATCAAGAGTCCCAGCATGGCCAACTTTTATTTTTTTAATGCCAGTTTCTTTTCTTGCCATGCCTCTTATTTTTGCTACCACATCATGACTGGTCCAGTCTTTTGGTTTGTCTATTAGTAAATACATAAATCCCGAGTGAGACCACCGAGCGTGAGCGAAGGTGGGCGACGAGGGATCTTTTGAAGATCCCCATCTTTCATTTTTTAAATTATGTGGTATCAAATTATCCGATGGTATGGTACAATATATTTGTAATTTAATCAATTTTTGATGATACATAATATTTTTTATATCATTATTTTTATTCTTCGAAAGATCTCTCACCTTTCGACTCCTTTCAGTCGCTCAAGGTTTCGAGATAAATTGGACTATGAAAGAAAATAAATTTTGGGGAAAAACTGATAAACAAGGATCAGAAATTTGGGATACAGATCCGGTTTTTAAGGGCGACATAGTTACTTGGAAAGATAAATTAAAACTTTTGTTTTATCCCAAGAAGTTTTTTTTGTATCGACATATTTACAAAGACGCAAAAAAGAAATTAAGAAAACGTGATTTGAATGAACCATATAGAATATTAGACGTCGGTTGTGGTACGGGTGCAAGTATAATTGATTTGAAAAAACTATTAGGCAAGCGGGTGGATGTAGTTGGTGTAGATGTGGTGGGACTTCAAATTGATTTGGCAAAGGAAAAAATAAAGAAAAACGCTGTATATGCAGAAGTTGAATTATACGATGGTGATAATTTACCATTTGCAGATGGTAGTTTTGATGCAATTTATTCGTCAGATGTTTTAGGTCATGTGGAAAATGTACGCAATTGGTTAGATGAATTAAATAGAGTTTTAAAACCAGGCGGAGTATTGGCAATGTTTAGTGAATCAAAATTAGGAAAACACGCATATATACGGAATTATTTATTTAAACGTGGATTAAATATTGATCCCCATGCTGAGTATCATATTTCACTCTATTCCAAATATACTTTGAAAGAATTTTTAGAGAGTTCTGGATTTGAAATAAAAAAAATGTACACCGCCTTTTGGGCGAGTTTTATTTTACACCCAGACGAATTTCACGAATCATTTACGAATACACACAAATTTTTCATCTTGAAAGCAGTTAACAAAATTTTATATTTGCTAAAAAAGAAAACACACCCATACTCAACCGCTTTGTGTGAGTTGTATGGTCTTGTTGAAATGTTAGTTGTGGGTAAGTGGGTGGAAGCGCAGGGGTATGTTGTTCTTGGCAGAAAAAGATGTAAGTAGAGAGTTAAATTATAAATTTAAAACAGCTGTAATTAGGCTGTTTTTTGTTATATTGCTACATTGTCATATTGTTAATGCTACATACTTAGAAAAATTTAGTTAAAATTAAAATTATATATTCTACTATGTGTAGCACAACAATATAGCAATCTAACCATATGGCAATATAAAAGGTTGACAGAGGGGTTTTTTTAGTGTACAATTTTATTTATTAATTTGTTGTCAGTATCGGCTTTGTGGGGGAGTTGGTGCTAAAACCTTGAGGGAGGAGTCTGGATGAGAAAAGATGACGGTGAGCCTTTAGGCTGTGATGATTTCATGGCAAATGCAGCCAGGTCTCCGCATGAGGCGAGCCTTCGGTTGACCACAGGTAAACAAAAAAGGGATAGAAAGAAGATTCCTAAGGGTTTCCGGACAATTTCAATGGAGGACGCTCTTGCCATTATGAGGGAGTCTGACAAGTAGTCAGATTCTAAAAAAAGGGGATTTCCCGACTGACTGCCCGACTCACGAGCACCAGTCGGGACAGTCACAAAGACAGTCATTGAATGGCTGTTTTTGTTTTGTCCCCTTGCACACTTTTCCTATATTTGATAAAATAAAAGCACTAATCTAATAATTTATCATACATCATCATACAAATATATGGCATACAATATTCTAAACGAAGAGGGGTTAAGTAAATTAAAACAAGACCAACCAGACAGATTTCAACATGAAATAAAAGGTGGACAATATTTAAAATTACAAAATTTAGAATTGGAAAATTTAGATGGGATTGATGTGGACAAGTTTAATAAAGCTGCACAAATTATGCGTGGTCTTATGTTTTGTGCATTAGAATCAGTTCATTCTGGTCATCCGGGTGGATCTAGTTCAAAAACTGAAATGTTTTTAGCGCAAGTTTTGGGCGGAGCTATGGCGTTTGATGCGCTTGATCCAAAAAATACTGGTCGTGATCGCGTAGTTTGGTCAGCTGGACATTGTTCGCCTGGTTTATATGGTGGTTTGGCTTTATTGTATGAATCCCTTCGTCTCTCAGGAAAAGAATTTGATGCTGAAAAAATCAAGGCAGTTATGCCAGAAGATTTAGTAAATTTTAGAAGTCTTAACGGTCCACAAGGTCATATTGAAGGGTACTCTCCTTTATCTGATGTTACAACTGGTGCATCTGGTCATGGTTTATCTGCGGCCGCAGGAATGGCAATTACTCACAAATCATCTGGGCTTGATACCAAAGTATTTGTTTTTATGGGTGATGCTGAAACTGAAGAAGGTATGACTTATGAGGCTCGTAATATTTTGCAAACCATCGGAGCAGATAATATGATTGTCTCGCTTGATTACAATCACTTTGGAATTGACGGTAAGATTGAAGAAGTAATTAATTCACCATATATTAATCATTGGCTTGGATTAGGTTGGAATGTAATAGAAGTTGATGGTCATAATATTTTAGAACTTGTTTATGCTTATCGAAAAGCGGCGCAAGGTTTTGGAAATAATAATCCAACAGTAGTTTTGGCACATTGTATCAAGGGTAAATATTACGGCGCCAAAGAAAATTCTAATACCAGTCATGGTTCACCAGCTAAAAGCGAAGAGTATGTTGAAATCATGAAAAATTTAGGATTTGATATTCCTGGTGTGGCTGGTGATGTGCAGAGTGATATTAATTTTGTTTTGTCACATTTATCAGAAGATTTGCGTGAATATATTGTAGAACGCTTGGAAGTTGCCAAAAATAATATTAGACCAGAGGCAGAATTAGTTGAGAAAATGAAAACCGCCATACCTGATCGTCCATTTGTAAATCCAATGGAAATAAAAAGACCAGAAGTGCTTCCAGATGAATTAGTTTTTCCAGCTGGTCAAGATGTGCCAACTCGTAAAGCCACTGAAGCATTTTTTACTTGGTTAATGAAACAAACGGCTTTTTTCTGGACTGGAACCGGGGATTTAAGCTGTTCAATTTTGACTTTTAAAGCCGAAGAAGTTTATGGAATAATAAATAGAGCCAATAAATATGGTCGCGGTATCCGTTTTGGTATTGCTGAACAAAATATGGCCATGTTATCCACAGCTTTGACTGCTGATAGATTACCCGGAGGTTTTGCACCAGTATCAGCTTTTTCTTCTTACGGCGTGTTTACATCAATGATGAGTAATTCAGTGCGCATGTCTTTGATAAATAATCATGTTAATCCTGATATGAAAGGATTTTTTGTAATGCTCGCTGCTCATGACGGTCCGGAAACAGGTGAAGACGGCCCAACTCATCAAGGAATGTATTGGATGAGTTTGTTCAATGCCTATCCTGGTATTAAAGTTTACAAACCAATGGATGCTAATGAAACAATTGAAATGTTATTTTATGCTTTGGAAAAAGGCGAGCCAATTGCCTTGTCAGTTGGCCGACCTAATGTACCGGTTTTAGACAGATCAAACGGAGTTGCTCCAGCTCGTGAAGCTAATAACGGTGCCTATATTTACAAAGATTATTCTAATAATGATAAAGAAAAGAAAGTATTGGCAATTTGTGGATCTTTGACTTTAAAAAATACTTTAGAAGCCTTGCCAGATTTAGAAGAAAAATTTGATGTAAAAATTGTGGCAGTGACTTCGCTAGAATTATTTGAAGAATTATTGCTTACAAATCCTGAAAAAGCCAAGGCGATTTTTTCTGATGAAGATAGAGCGATAACCACGACCTTGCACAATGGCTGGAAAGGCTTTTTACATCCATTCATGCTCCCTGCTGATTATGAAAAGCGTACTATTTCAATTGATAATTATTTAAAATCTGGTTCGCCTGATGAGGTGTATGGGTTGGCGGGGATGGATGCTGGTGGTATTAAAGAGAAGATTCTTAAAATAAAAAATTAAGTTACTAGTATCCCTCCCCCTATGAGGGGGAGGTTAGGAGGGGGTTTCATCGGAGTCAACTACTTTCATTTTATCTAAACCAAAGTTATTGGCTTCGAATAACCCCACCCTAACCCTCCCCTTACTTCGACTACGCTCAGCACAGACGCCGGGGAGGGGACCAAATAAGATTAATCTTTTTAATTATGCAAATACCAGAATTTCTCTCACAAAAAGGCTTAATTCCTAATGTAGAAATAAACTCCGACCTAATGCTTCTCGGTACTGAGACTGCCTTTGGTTTTGGGGCAAAAGTAATGGAAGTGGAAAAGTCGGGCAAATTTCCTCAAGTTTTTAAATTCCATATTGGCGACACTGGCCCCAAAACCCCACAGCCGATTATTGATGTGGCAATTCAGGCTCTCAAAGACAAACAGACCAAATATGGCCATTATGCTGGTTATCCACAGGTACGGGAAAATATTGCTAAATATTGGACCGAGACACGTGGAGTGGAAATAAAAAAAGAAAATGTAATTTTACAACCCGGTGGCAAACCAGCAATTGAACTTTCCATGCAAACATTACTCAAGCCCGGCGATAAAGTAATTTTTCAGAATCCGGGTTATCCAATTTATGAATCCTTGGCCAAGTATTATTCACACGATAATCAGATCGGCTGGCAAGCTTATAAAGATCCAGAAAAGAAAACTCTGGAATTTCGTGTAGAAGATCTGGAAAAGATTTTACAAGAAAATGATAATGTAAAATTACTCTGCGTAAATACTCCGCAAAATCCAACCGGCATGATGATTGGGCGGGAAAAATTGGAAGCCATTGCTGAGCTGGTAAAGAAATATAAGTTTTTTGTGATTTTTGATGATATTTATGATCAGATTGTCTTTGAGGGATATGAACATTTTAGCTTTTTGTCAATTTCAGGCATGCTTGACTGGACCATTAATTTAAATGGTTATTCAAAAAATTATGCTATGACTGGCTGGCGTCTTGGATTTATTGTCGCGCCAGAATGGCTAATTGAAATTTTTGGAAGACTCGCAATTAATAAATGGAGCTGTGTTAATCGTATGAATCAGATTGTAGCTGGGGTAATTTTTGGCGATGTGGAAGTGGATGGATTTAAATATGAATGTGTGGGTGATAAAATAAAAGACACTTTGCAAGCTGACTTTGCTGAATATGAAAAGAAAGGAAAATCTTTAGTAGAATGTTTCAATTTAATTAAACCTTATGTAGTTGCTAATCCAGTTGAGGGTGCATTTTATGATTTTCCAAATTTTGATGGAATTTTAAATTTAAAATATGTGCGTGAGGATTTAGAAATTAAAAATTCTAGAGATTTGAGTTATTGGTTTTTGGAAGAAAAGGGGATCGCAGTCCTCGCAGGATCTGACTTTGGCTCCGGCGGTTCTGGTCACATTCGTTTTTCCTATTCCGAAGATAGAAATAAACATATTATTCCTGGTATGAAGCATATTTTGAAAACCATTATTGAGTTGATTGAAAAATCGGGTGAGGTTCCTCCTTTGAAAATTGAAGAAGTTGATGAAAGGGTGGGGGAGATTGAGAAGAGGTATTTTTCTTGACACATATCACATAACACATATCACATAACAATTTAGACCATGCTATAGTATGGTCTATTTTTGTATCGTATTATGTTTATCTTGTATCTTGTTCTAATAAGTTGACTTTATTTCCAAAATAATATATAATCTAAACACTATAAATTGTAGGCTTTTTAGGAAACTCTAACCTCACTTATTGGCAAGTAGAATTATTCCTTATTCCTTAATCCTTATTCCTTTTTAAAATGAACGTCACCGAACTTGCACGAAAACTTAGAGTCAATACCAAAGAAATGCTGGAGATACTTCCTCAGTATGGTTTTGATATTGGCGCAAAGGCTATAAAGATTGATAATAAGGTTGCTGATCAGATTTTGCGTCGCTGGCGTTATATTAGAAAAGAATTAGATGAGAAAAAACGCAAGGAAATGGAAGAAAATAAATTAAAAGAAAAAGAGCTTAGAAAAGAGAGTGGTGAATCAGTTGAATTACCTAGTTTGATTACTGTAAAAGATTTTGCTAGTAGACTAAATTTGTCAGTTACCCAAATTATTACTGAGTTGATGAAAAATGGAATTCTTGCAAATCAAAATCAAAATATTGATTATGATACGGCTGCTATTATGGCAGAAGAGCTCGGTTTTACTCCACAAAAAGAGGCAGGTGGCATTTTAGACGAAGCCAAAGAAGCTGCCAACGAACAAGCCCTAGAAGAAGCTTTATCTAATACTGGAGTTGGAGAAGATCGCTCACCAGTAATTGTAGTTATGGGACATGTAGATCATGGTAAGACACGACTTCTTGATGCTATTAGAAAAACAAATGTAATTGATACAGAATCTGGTGGTATTACTCAGCATATCGGTGCCTACCAAACTATTTGGAAAGATCCAAAAAGTAGTGATGAAAGATTACTTACTTTTATTGATACACCAGGTCACGAAGCTTTTACAGTAATGAGATCTCGTGGTGCTAAAGTAGCTGATATTGCGATTATGATTGTGGCAGCTGATGATGGGGTTAAACCTCAAACTGAAGAAGTTATTAATATTATAAAAGCGGCTAAATTGCCTTTTGTGGTTGCAATTAATAAAATGGATAAAGAAGGTGCTGATCCACAAAGAGTCAGGACAGAATTATCACAGCGTAATATTTTATGCGAAGAATATGGTGGCGATGTACCAATGGTGGAAATTTCCGCCAAACAAGAAACCAATATTGATAAATTATTAGATGTTTTATTGTTAGTGGCTGATATGAATGCTGATAAGATTAAAGCGGATCCAAATCTTCCAGCTGTTGGTACTGTTATTGAATCTCATGTTGATAAAGGTATGGGTCCAGTAGCTACAGTTTTAGTTCAATCAGGAACTTTAAAGAAAAATGATCCTTTGGTTGTGAATAATGAAATTTATGGCAAGGTTAGGGCTATGAAGGATTATAAAGGTGATAATATTGATGAAGCTGGTCCTTCAGTGCCGGCCCAGATTATTGGTTTTAAAGTTGCCCCAGAAGTCGGCGATATAATGGATATTGGTAAGGCTAGTGTTTCTGAAAAAATTGATGTTAAACAAAAAAAGACTATGCAAACTGGAGCTGAAAGACACACAATCACTGCTTCAGAAAATGAAGATGACGAAGAAGAGGGTAAGAAAAAGACCTTAGATTTAGTAATCAAGGCTGATGTGCTCGGTTCTTTGGAAGCTATTATTGGTTCACTTGAAAAATTAAAACACGATGAAGTTGGCGTTAGAATTGTTGGTAAAGGTTTAGGAAATATTACTGAAGATGATATTCACAAAGCTGAAAATAGTGAAACTACTGTAATTGGTTTTAAGGTCAATCCTACACCTAGTGCTGAAGAAACTATGCGTGAAAAAGATATCCACTTTTTGCGTTATGACATAATTTATGATTTAATAAACTGGGTACGTGATGAATTGGAAAAATTATTATCCACTGAAAAAATTATTACTGAATTAGGGAGATTAAAAGTTGTAGCAATATTTAGAACTGATAAAAAAGCCATGACAGTTGGTGGGCGCGTTACTGAAGGTAAAATTACTGCTGGTGTAAAAGTAAGAGTCAAACGTAAAGGTGAGCTTTTAGAAATTGGTGAAGCAAGTAAATGCCAAGTTGGCCAGCAAAACATGAATGAAGTCCCAGCTGGTACTGAATGTGGTGTCCGCTATGAAGGTAAGGAAAAAATTGAAGAAGGCGATGTTTTGGAATTCTATCGTGAAGATTCAAAGGCTAAGAAGATAGTTTTTGAGAATTAATATCTATTATGTTAAGTAAACTAGTGTGATGCGGAACTACAAAAAAAATGCGAACCTGCGGAAAATGCTAAATTACAAAATTTCTGTAGTTTGGCATATTTTGTAGATTAGCATTTTTTTTGTAGTTCCGCATCACATTTATTAATCTATTAATCTAATAAACAAAATTATGTCCGAAATAATTTTAAACGACAGTAACTTCGAAGCCGAAGTTTTAAAATCAGATAAACCAGTTTTGGTAGATTTTTGGGCACCATGGTGTGGTCCTTGTCAGATGATGGGACCTTTGGTAGAAGAATTGGCTAGTGAATATGAAGGTAAAATAAAAGTAGGAAAACTTAATGTAGATGAAAACCAAACTTCAGCTGGACAATTTAAAGTATTGAGTATTCCAACATTTTTGGTTTTCAAAGGTGGTGAAGTAGTAGATCAGATGGTTGGTGGAGTACAGAAAGATAAATTGAAGGAGATGATGGATAAACATCTTTAAACACGAAAACACACGGCCTACGGCCTCAAAACACCTAGCCAGAGGCTGGTCCGCCTCGGGCGGAAAAAACACTTAAACACCTCGGTTTGCGCCGGGGTTTTTGTTTATAATGAGACGTCATCCTGAGCGGAGCGCAGCGGAGTCGAAGGATCCCCTTCTTAATCACACTAAAGCATGGGATCCTTCGACTTCACTCCGCCCTGTGATGGGCTTCGTTTCGCTCAGGATGACGTTGTAATTATCCACCGTTTGACTGTTTTTACTTAAAAGCGTAAAATATATGTATTATTTAAAATTCTCGATTATTGAGAACACGAAAATCTTTGAATAGGAGTTGGTTTACAGCTCCGAAAGATCCCTCGTCGTCTAGATTTTTCTTGGGAAAAATCTTTCCTCTGTCGGGATTAATTTAACACTATGAACAACCCATTCGAAAACGCCATGTCGCAGTTAGATAAAGCTGCTAAAATTATGAACTTGGATAAAAATATCCATGAAGTTTTAAGACAACCAGAGAGAGTTTTAATAGTTGCTATTCCTGTAAAAATGGATAGTGGTGAAGTAAAAATTTTTACAGGCTATAGATCACAATTTAACAATGTTCTAGGCCCATATAAGGGAGGAATTCGTTATCACTGGAATGTTAGTCTAGATGAAGTTAAGGCATTGTCTTTTTGGATGATGGTAAAGTGTGCCACTGTAAATATTCCCATGGGTGGTAGTAAAGGAGGAGTAATTGTTAATCCTAAAGAATTATCAATTGGAGAGTTAGAAAGATTGTCTCGCGGTTATATCCAAAAAATTTGGCGCAATATTGGTTCTGATAAAGATGTACCAGCACCAGATGTTTATACTACACCACAGATCATGTCTTGGATGCGAAATGAATATGAAAAATTAGTTGGTCATCCTGATCCAGGTATGATTACTGGTAAGCCATTGGAAGATGGGGGATCAGAAGCACGTGGTTATTCTACTGCCCAAGGCGGAGTTTATTGTGTGCGTGAATTAGCTAAAAAAATGAATTTAACTCCAAGTGAAACCACAGTTGCTATTCAAGGCTATGGTAATGCTGGTGCACACATGGCTCGTATTTTACATGAAATGGGTTTCAAAATTGTTGCAGTTAGTGATTCCAAAGGCGGAGTATATAATGAAGATGGGATTGATCCGGAAAAAGCTATGAAGATTAAGGAAAGTGGTGGTATGTTAGGTTGTTATTGTATGGGTTCGGTTTGTAATATTGAAGAAGTATCTACTGATGGCCCATGTCGTAAAGTAAGTAATGAAGAATTATTAGAATTAGATGTAGATATTTTAGTTCCAGCAGCTTTAGAAAATCAGATTACAATTGATAATGTAAATAATATCAAAGCCAAAGCAATTATTGAGCTAGCTAATGGTCCAACTACACCAGAAGCTGATGAGGTTTTAAAAACGAAAGGCATATTAGTTGTCCCAGACGTCTTAGCTAATGCTGGTGGTGTAACTGTCTCATATTTTGAATGGGATCAAAATGTAAAAGGCGAGCACTGGACAGAGGCAGATGTATTAGAGAAGCTAGAAAAGATCATGGTAACATCTTTTGACGAAGTTTGGGAAACAAAAGAAAAGTATGGGATTGATATGAGGACAGCGGCTTTCGTAAAGGCGATTGAGAGGGTGGCTAGTAAAATGTGAGTCCTGATATGTTTACCCGGCGTAACGCAGTGGAGACGGGTGAAGGCTATAGAACGAGTTGCAGAGAAGATACAGATTTAGACTGATTATTATAGATTATACTGAGATAAAAAAGTAAAGACGCACCATGGTGCGTCTTTACTTTTTTCCGCCTCAAAATACTTTTCAAAATATTTTAGGGTAGGGGGAGCCGAAGCTCCAGTGAAAGGGCGGGCGAGGTGAACATGGAGCTCGACCTCTGGTCTCCTTGAGATGGTCATTTAAACCACCTCCTGATGTGTGGCCAAAAGATTTTGGCTCCGAGAGAGATGATACAAATGCCGAGGATAACGGCAGTGTACAAGTCTCGAGGCAATCCCACATGATTAAATTGTGCCAACATGGCATCCTCCTTGGTTATTTCTATTTAAACATATTTTAAATAAATTGTCAACTTGCATTTTTGCCTATAATTCGCTAAAATAGGTTATATGTTAGAATTTGCGAAAAAACTTAGCAAGGGATATCACAGAGAAGATGGATATAGTTGTTGCTAATCCAAAATTACATAAAAAATTATTAGAATTATTTTAATTTATGAAAAAAAGTTTGGAGGGTTTTGTTCGTTGGACAAAATTAAAAATAAGGATTCATTTATCAGAACCAAAGATATATTTTAAGGAGAGAGAAATTTGGTGGGCTAGTTTAGGTGTAAATATTGGTTTTGAACAAGATGGTAAAAATGAGACATTTGAAAGACCCATATTGATTTTAAAGATATTTAATTTAGATGTTCTGTGGATATTGCCACTGACTAGTAAAAATAAGACGGGTAAGTATTATTTTCAGATAGAGCATAATAATAAAAAATATTCTATTATTTTATCACAATTGAGATTAGTAAGTAGTAAAAGATTATTAAGAAAAATTAGGAAGATTTCTCCAGAAGAATTTGTAAAAATAAAAGAAAAAATAAAATGCTTAATATAAAAAACGATCTCCCGATTTTCATCGGGAGTCTCGGAGCTCTTGCAAGCAAGAGCATTTGTATATTCATTATACCATAATCAAAACAATTGTCAAGTAATTTATTAACAACCTATGAAAAACTATCCCGTCTCCGCTTCCTCCTTCGTTAAAACTTCGGCGGACAAGAAAGCTCCGCCGGGTAAACTAAATTAATAATATGGAAAAATATAATCCACAAAAAATTGAAGAGAAGTGGCAGAAGTATTGGGAAAAGGAAAAACTTTTCAAAACTCCTGACGACGCTACGCCGGAAAATAAATATTATATTTTACCACAACTTCCATATCCATCTGGGAGTGGTCTTCATGTCGGTCATGCTGAAGTTTATTCGGCTTGTGATATCTACGCCCGTTATCAGCGCATGAAAGGTAAAAAAGTTTTACAAGCAATTGGTTGGGATAGTTTTGGTTTGCCAGCCGAAAATTATGCTATAAAAAATAATGTCCACCCTAAAATTAGCACGGATAAAGCTATTGATAATTTTCGTGAGCAAATAAAATCTTTGGGAATATCAGTAGACTGGGATAGGGAAGTCGGGGCTCATAATTCTGATTATTACAAATGGACCCAATGGTTTTTCTTGTTATTTTATAAACGAGGATTAGCTTATCGTAAAATGCAGTCTGTAAATTGGTGTGATTCATGTAAAACTGTTTTAGCCAATGATCAAGTAAAAGAAGGTCATTGCGAGCGTTGTGATACTGTTATTACACAAAAAGATATGGAGCAGTGGTATATCAAGATTACTGATTATGCAGATAAACTTTTAGAAGGACTTGATAGGATTGATTGGCCAGAAGAAACTAAGAAGCGTCAACGTGATTGGATTGGAAGAAGCGAGGGTGTTAATTTCACCATGAAAGTAAAAGATAGAGACGCTAGTTTTGAAGTCTATGATTCTGTGCCACAGACTTATACTGCGCAAACTTTTGTGGTAATTGCACCTGAGCATCAGAAATTACCTGAACTTATAAAAGGCACAGAACATGAAAAAGAAGTTTTAAAATTTGTTGAAGGAATTAAAAAGAAAAAAATAGAAGGCAATAAATTTGAAGTTGAACAAGAAATTGAAGGGATTTTTACCGGGCTTTATATGGATAATCCATATGGTACAGGGGATTTACCTTTGTGGGTAGCTTCATTTGCAATTGCTGATTATGGTAGTGGAGTAGTCGGTTCTAGTGCTCATGATGAGCGTGATTTTGATTTTGCCAAGAAATATAACATTCCATTACGACCAGTAATGTTTCCTGTCAATAAAAAAGAAGCTGAGAAAGTTAGAAATCTGGAATATTGTTATCATCATGATGATAATGCTATTTTAGAATCCCCAGAAGAATTTAAAGGACGAAAATGGGAAGAAGCCAGAGAAGATATTATAGAATTTATAGAAAAAAAAGGTCTTGGTAAGCGTGCAGTCCAATACAAACTTCGTGACTGGTCTGTGTCTCGTCAGAGATTTTGGGGCGCGCCGATTCCGATGTTGGAAAATGAAGATGGTGAAATGAAGTCTGTTCCAGAACAAGATCTCCCAGTTTTACTTCCGGACGATGTTGACTTCAAACCAACAGGGGAGTCGCCTTTGAATTATTCTAAGGAATTTCAAGAGCGTGCAGAGAAAAAATATGGGAAAGGTTGGAAATATGAACCAGACACACTAGATACTTTTATGTGTTCGTCTTGGTATTATTTCCGCTATCTGGATCCAAAGAATAGTAAAGAATTTGCCAGTCCGGAACAGTTGAAAAAATGGATGCCGGTTGATTTTTATTTGGGTGGACCCGAGCATGTCAATGGACACTTATTGTACTCAAGGTTTTTTACCAAAGTTTTGTATGATGCAGGGTATATTGATTTTGATGAACCATTCAAAGTCCATCGTCATCAGGGATTAATTTTAGGACCAGACAATCGTAAGATGAGTAAGCGCTGGGGTAATACGATTAATCCTACAGATGTTGTAAATCAATATGGTGCTGATACTATGAGAATGTACGAAATGTTTATCGGGCCTTTGGAAGATGATAAGCCTTGGGATACAAATGGTGTGAAAGGTGTGCGTAGGTTTTTAGATAAGGTTTGGAACTTGCAAAATAATCTAAACACACAAACATCTAAACATTTAAACATAGAAATTTATAAAGCAACGCATAAGACAATAAAAAAAGTAACTGAAGATCTAGAATCTCTTGGTTTTAATACTGCTATTGCGAGAATGATGGAATTGGCTAATAAGATGAGTAAAGAAAAAGAATTACTCCTTACTCCTTACTCCTTACTCCTTAGAATTTTGACTCCATTCGCACCACACGTGTGTGAGGAATTATGGAAAGAAACTGGTAACAAAGATTCTGTCTGCACACAACCTTGGCCAGAGTATGATCCAGAATTAATTAAGGACGATGAAATAACTATTGTAGTCCAAGTAAATGGCAAACTTCGTGGCGAGATGACTGTCTCAGTAGATATCTCAGTAGATGATGCAAAAAAACAAGCTTTAGAAATAGCCAATGTAGTTAAGTGGTTAGAAGGAAAAGAACCAAAGAAAGTTATTTATGTGAAGGGTAAGCTGGTGAGTATTGTTATTTGATGGCACACGGATGACACGGATCAAATAGATTTACACGGATAATTAAATATGAAACATAGGGAGGATACAGATAAAATAATTAGTGCGTTTTATAAAGTATATAATACTTTAGGTTTTGGTTTTTTGGAAAAAGTTTATGAACGGGCTTTACTTATTGAATTAAGGAAGCTCGGATTAAAAGCTGAAGCACAAGTGTTAATAAAGGTTTATTATGATGGGGTGGAAATAGGTCAATATTTTGCTGATATTGTGGTAAATGATTGTGTAATCTTGGAATTAAAAGCAGTTGATTGTTTATGTGATGAACATAGTTATCAATTGGTGAATTATTTGAAAGCAACAAAAATAGAAGTAGGGCTATTGTTAAATTTTGGTCAAAAACCACAGATAAAAAGAAAAATTTTTGATAATGAATATAAAAAATCTATCAAAATCCGTTAAATCCGTGTCATCCGTGTGCTATTAAAAAAAGAGGGGTATGCTAAGTAAAATAACACATTCAAAAAGCAAGACGTTTCTTACGTTTTGTTTTTGTTTTTTAGCGGGAGTAATATTAGCCTCACTACTAGAATTAAAATTTGATTTTATATATTTATATTTGGCAATATTTATATTTATAACACTTTTGATTATTTATTGGGATGACAAGAAAAAGCGGTTCCTTGTTTTTTGTTTGTTGTTTTTTGTTTTGGGAATTGGTAGATATTTATTAGTATTTCCAGCCAGTTCAGAGAATATTTATAATTATAATGATCAGAAAGTTGAAGTAACTGGTTATGTGAGCGCCGAGCCAGATATACGGTCAGATGGAGTGAGATATATTTTAAAAATCATAAATCAAAAATCCGAAATCATAAATGAACCTCGAAAAGGCAGTATTTATTTAAAGCAAAATTTATATCCACGTTATAATTACGGTGATAAATTGCAACTGAGTTGCATTTTTGAAAGGCCAGAAGAATTTGATGGTTTTCGTTATGATATGTATTTGGCCAGATATGGAGTATTTACAATTTGTCAGGAGGCAAGTGTAGAAAAAATAGGGGAGGGTGAGGGTAATTTTTTATTTCGCAGGATTTTTACTTTGAAGAATGTAGTAGCCGAACGTATAAACAAGTTGTGGCATGAGCCAAATGCCAGCTTTATGGCTGGTTTACTCTATGGTTATCGCGGGGGATTGGGTGAATTAAATGAATTATTTAGCCGAACCGGAGTTACCCACATTGTTGCAATATCTGGATATAATATCAGTATTATTGCAACTGTATTGATTACAATTTGTGTTCAGTTACTCATTCCGCGTAAAAAAGCTTTTTGGTTAATTACTGGCGGAATAATTTTATTTGTTTTATTTGCCGGAGCCAGCGCTTCAGTTGTGCGAGCCGGTATTATGGGTATTATAGTTTTGCTTGCTAAACAAATGGGACGGACATCAAATGTTGGTAATGTTATGGCTTTGACAGCAGTATTAATGACTTTGCAAAATCCACTAATTTTAATTTGGGATGCAGGTTTTCAATTATCTTTTGTGGCCACACTCGGTTTAGTTTATCTATCGCCTTATTTACAAAAATATTTTAAAAAAATTCCCAAAAGTTTTGGTTTGCAAGAAAGCGTGGTTTCAACCTTTTCAGCAATAATTGCAACACTACCGCTCATATTATTTCAATTTGGTAGACTTTCAATTGTCGCGCCAATAGTTAATGTTTTGATTTTGTGGCTAATTCCTTTTATAATGCTATTCGGCTTTTTGGCGGTTTTAATTAGTTTTATATTTTTTCCAATTGGTGAGATAGTTGCATGGATAGCCCTGATTGGGTTACAATATATAACAACAATAGTGAAATGGTTTGCTGGACTTAAATTTTCAGCTGTTGATTTAAAAATTTCTTGGCCAATAATGATTCTATTATATCTAGGTTTGTTTTCTTGGATTTATAAGAAAAATAACAGTGTCATTGCGAGGAATGAGCATACGGAGCCTGCCCTGAACGAAGCGAAAGGGACGAAGCAATCCCAGTGAACTAGCAACGTCGATAATCCACTGGGATTGCTTCGCTCAGATGCGAATCTGATCTCGCAATGACACAAATAAAAAATATTATGTCAAAAATAAAAATTCTAAATTCAAAAGAAGGCTATGATCTCATAGCTGATTATTACAATAAAAAAAGTAAATATTGGGATAGTTTTGAAAAAGATAGGGTTCTGCCTTTGCTTGGTAATCTGGAAGGTAAAACAGTATTGGATGTCGGCGCTGGAGATGGTCGTTTGTCACTTAGGTTGGCTGAAAAAAATGCAGAAGTGACAGCTTTGGATTTATCAGAAAAGATGTTAAAAAAAATAAAAAATGTAAAAATAAAAAAAGTAATTGGTGACGCCGAGAGTCTAGATTTTCCAGATGAAAGTTTCGATATTGTAATTGCAACTTTTTTAATTGTACATTTGAAAGATTTGAAAAGATTTTTTGATGAAGCCTATCGAGTCTTAAAACCAGGTGGATTATTTTTGGTTACTAACATAAACCAACGCAAAGCACCGGCAGTAAAAACCAAGGAAGGTTTGGTCGAAATTGATTCACATTATCACAAACCAGAAAAAGTAATTGAAGAATTAGAAAGTTTGGCTTTTGGGGTTGAGAGAGAAGAGTTTGTTAGAGAAGGGGAAACGTGGGTGAATCAGATAATTTTAGTTACCAAGTGACTTTACACATCGTGTCCCTCCCCCTCGTAGGGGGAGGTTAGGTGGGGGTTTCTTATTTGGAAAAAATAGCTTTTTTCTTATTATTTAAGCAAAATATATACTCCGACCACGAACCCCTCCCTGACCATCCCCTACGAGGGGAGGGGACCTCTATTTAAGCAAAGAACATGCAAAAAGCAATTATTATTATTTTTATCTTACTCATAATTATTTTAGGATTACTTTTTTATATCAAAGAGGATGAAGTAAAATCAGATGATAATCCAACTTTAGAGGCAGTAGAAGAAAAAAAATTAAAAATAACTTTTTTAGATATAGGCCAAGGTGACGCAACGTTTATTGAGTTTACTAATGGTCAACAGATGTTAGTTGATTGTGCGATTGACGCACGAGTTATAGAGGCTTTGGGGCGAGTAATGGAATATTGGGATCACGAGATTGATTATATGTTGGTAACTCATCCAGATCTAGATCATTATGGTGGGTGTGAAGAAGTTTTAAAGCGGTTTGATGTGAAGAATATATTTTATACTGGTTTGAAAAAAGAGTTTGATGATACTTGGAATTCTTGGCAACAGGCAATTCAAGCTGAGGGGGCTAATTATATAGAAATAGAGTCAGAAGAAGAATGGCAAATTGGCAGTACGACTTTGCATTTTTTATATCCTGATCATTCAATAGTAGTTGATAGAAGTATTCCAGAGATGACAAAGGAAACATCTGATAATAATACTTCTATAGTATTTGAACTGGAATATAATGATAATGAGGTTTTGTTTATGGGGGATGCCGAGGTTGAATTGGAAAAATATTTACTAGATGTTTATGGCGATCAAATGAATACAGATTTGCTTAAAGCCGGACATCATGGCAGTGCCGGTGCTTCATCACAGGAATTTGTTGATAAAGCGACACCAGAATATACTATTTTTTCTTGTGGATTAGATAATGTATTTGGTCATCCTTCACCTCGAGTTTTAAAAAGATTAGAACGTGCTTCTAGTACGATTTGGCGGACAGATTGGCAGGGGGATATCATAGCTTTGATTGGTGATCAGATTGAGGTTGTAAATAATTGATAATTTTGGTAAAATAGAAAAGTAATTAGTAATATAGTAATTAGTAATTATGATACATATTTAGAACGTATATTTTTTAACAAACAATTTTATGAATTTACTACTACGTTGGGTAATCAATGCCGGTACATTGCTTTTACTGGCCTACTATCTTCCAGGTATGGAAGTGTCTGGTTGGTATGCAGCTTTAATAACAGCTTTAGTTTTAGGCCTAGTTAATGCAGTCCTAAAGCCAATTTTGGTAATACTAACTTTGCCGGTAAATATTTTGACCCTAGGCTTATTTACTTTTGTAATTAATGCACTATTATTTTGGTTTGTAGCTAGTTTTATCAAGGGTTTTGATGTTGCGGGATTTGTGCCAGCATTTTGGGGTGCTTTGATTTTGACTGTTGTAAGTTGGCTGGTATCTGGTTTACTAAAAAAGTAGTATTATTTTGTAAATTGATTAGTCCTAGAGTGTCATGATAAATGATAGATGATAAGTGATAAAATCATGTATGAATTATCATATATCATTTATCACTTCTAATTTAAGTTAAAGAAATTAAATATATCTTATGAGACAGAAATCTAACTATAAAATTATCTCAGTCGGAGGATCAATAATAATACCTAAATCAGGCTTTGATATTAAGTTTTTAAAAAAGTTTCGGGAATTGATTTTAAAGCAAGTAAAAAAAGGCAATAAATTTATTTTAGTGATCGGCGGTGGAGCTACTTGTCGTGTTTATCAAGATGCTTTAGGTAAGGCTGTTAAAACTAATAACATTGATCTAGACTGGATGGGAATTCATACCACAATTTTTAATGCTCAGTTTGTACGTTTACTTTTCAAAGACGTGGCTTATGGAGAAGTAGTTACTGACCCGACAAAGAAAATAAAAACGAATAAACCAGTCTTAATTGCCTCAGGCTGGAAACCCGGCTGTTCGTCTGATAAAGATGCCGTTTTACTCGCGCAAACTTACGGAGCCAATGAAGTTATAAATCTATCAAACATTGAGTATGTCTATGATAAGGATCCAAATAAATATAAGACTGCTAAAAAAATAGAAGAAATAAATTGGAAGGACTTTAGAAAAAATGTCGTTGGTTATAAATGGGTACCAGGTAAAAATGTCCCATTTGACCCAGTAGCTAGCGGTCTGGCAGAAAAGCTGGGACTGAAAGTAAGTATTTTGAAAGGGACAAATTTGAAAGAAGTTGAGAAGGTGGTTGGTGGAAAGAAGTTTAAAGGGACAGTTGTTAATTAACTAAATTTTATGATATTAGAAAAATTATTAAAAATAGCCCAAGCAGGGGCAGAAAAACCATTAAATTTGTGGATTGATGAAAACCGTGAACTAATAGATGGTATTATTAGTGATTTGGAGGAAATAGAAAAAGAATTAAGTGAAAATACTGCTGTTTTAAAAAATGTAAAAAAATTAATTAAGCTTTTAGGTGATGATTCTCCGAATGAATTAGAATTAGCTAAAGCATTGTTGTATGTGGCTGAACTTTTTGGTTCAGATTTTTCAACTGAGGATGCAAGTTTAGTACAAGAATACATAAAAGAAGTTAATAAGTTCTACAAAAAAGCTCAGTTAAGTGAATTTCATAGACAAAGTAGGCAAAATTTAAAAAAGACACTTTCCATTGAAGAGCAAAAAGAACATGATTTACGATTATTTAATCATGAGGGAATGATGTATTGTTTAGAATACTATTTGGCTCTATATAAGGCAATTGATGAGGCAACGGATGAAAGAATTAAAAGGAAATATATTGAAAATATGGAGGTAAATTTAGGTTTTGGTGATGTACCGGGGTTGTGGAATGACTTTAGTCGTGATGAGGTACTGAGTAAGTTTATCTATAACATATTGGATGATATAAATAGAGAAAAATTGACTAAAGCATATTTTGATGCTAAAGTTGTAGTAATGGGGATAAAATTATATTGTGATAAAGAAGGTAATTGTAGTGTTGAATATGGAGAAGTTAGTTTGGAGACACTAATCCAAGCCTTTAGAGAGTTAATTGTCGAGATTCTTAAAACTTTTGAGCTGGTAGGTATAAAACAACTCTCCAGTTTATTTTTCAAGCCCTATGGAAATAAGCCATTTATTAAAGATCTAATAAAGATCATATGATGAATTTAGTTTTTTTAGAATATCCACAATAATTAATAAGTTTATTTTTTGTAATTATTTAGTAAATTAATAAAATATATGACTAAAGAAGAAAAAATAAAAGAAGGTGGAAAAATCGAAAAAGAGCCCTCTATAAAAAAAGATGTTGATTCTACAGCAGAGCAAACAATAGTAGAAGAAGAAAAAAAAAAACATTCTTGGGAAAATTGTTGAAAAGAAAAGAAGAGGGTGGGGAAGAGCCAGAATCAGGTGTTGATTCTTTAGAAAAAAAGGGGATAGAAAGATTTGAATCCAAAGTTAGTTTATTTAATGATGGAATTTCTACAACAATCTTTTGGAGTGATGATGTGAAAGGTTATATAGTAGATACTAATTCTGAGGGTTCAAAACGTTTTCTTAATCGTGGAAGGAATTTTGTCTCTCGGAGAAAGGAGTCGGCTCAAAAATTAGTCAAAGATTTGGCAGATCTAGCAAGTAATTTGGATAGTGAATATAAGAAAGCAATAAAAGAACAAGGGGATAATGACGATCTTAAAGAACAGTTTTATCAGAAATGGGTTGGTAGTGTTGGAGATACTTTGGATAATTTGCGTAGTTATGAAATTGAACGTGATAGTTTGCGCAAACCTATGATAGATGAGATGAAAAAAGAATCAGCTCAAAAGAGAATGGTTTTACTTAAAGAAAAAATTGGAATGGATGATTTGAGTGTTGATGATCAACTTACCAAAGTTAATCAACATTTGGATGGTGGTGAATTAAAACAAGCGGATAAGAAGCGTCTTGAGACGGCACAATCATTTTTGTTGCAGTGGAAGGAATTGTTAACTAAGTATAAAGAAAATATAACAAGTGTTTCTGATCCAAAAGAGTTTGATAGATCTGCTACTGATTATAGAAAAAGATTGCATGAATTAAAAAAGCAATTTGAAAAAGAAATGAAAGGGGTGTTAGATCAAGGTCAATGGTCTTGGTTAGAAAAAATGCTAAAAGAAGGTTATTTGGATATTGATAAAGGATTGACAAGCGAGTTTAAATATGGATTTATATTTGAAGGCGATGTTGCTGCTGATTATAAGTTAAAAGTTAATCCAGAAAAAAAAGAAGAGTTTCAAAAATTAGCCAAAGAACGAGCTGTAGCAAAACAAAATGAAAAAATGTTTGATCTTGGGGTAAGTGATGAGGAGTGGGAAAAAATGGATGAGTCAAAACGATTTGAAGTAGTTAGAATTGCTAGCAGACGTGTTCATAAGGACGTAAGAAATAAGATTATGGAGGTCATTACCTTAAATCAAACGGGAAAATTAAAAAGAAAAGAAGTGTTTAGCACCCTATTTAAGGGAATGTTCGCCGGCACAAATAAACTGAATATAAATCGTAAAGAGCAAGAAAATGACTATTTTCTTTATGAAGTATTCACGGATAGTAACTTTATAGAGTCAATTTGCTTTGATCAGCGTTTTCCTGAAGGTGAGGAGATACTCGACAGAAGAAACACTAGAGTTATTAAAGGATTAGTTGATCTTGGAAGAGAATATCTTCCTGAATACGTAGATGTTATGATGGTTAATTGGTATGAAGAAGGGCTAGAAGAAAAATATAAACCTACTGAACAAGGCAAAGGTTCAAAATTGCCAGGCGGTGATTCTAGTGTTAGTGACAGGTCTTTTGAGTATTTTATGAATCTTGTCAATTTTACACAAAAATTTGGTTTAGATGTTGATTTTAACAAGTTTGGTTATGGTCGTGAAGAAGATTGGGCCAAAAAAGTATTGAGAAATATTCATCTTCCAGATTTAGGCTTAATTGGTGGGGGCGGAGGAGAAGATAGTGTTGATTATTTGGGAGAATATTTTAGAATGTATGAAGAGGTATTTTCTAGAGAAGAGCTAGTAGATTATATTGAATCTGTTTTATTGGAAAAAGAATTAATAAGTGGTAGTGGTGGTCATGATTTTTCTTACGGAGGTATGGCAGATTTAGAAGTTGACAAAAGAGTGTTTGTTGACCCAATAGTTCGGACTGCCAAAGAGATGGGTTATTTATCTCTAAGAGATATCCAAGAGCTTTTGAGAGATTCTCGTGCTACTGGTAAATTTGATGTAGAGAGTGCGATTGGTGGTGTTGTAAATGAAGAAAGAAATCAAGGTTTGGAACTAGTAGTTGAAGCACAAGAAGCAGATATAGACATGGAAAAATTAAAAGAATTAATGAAAAGTAATCCTGAGGCTCTTAAGAAATTGTTGGAAGGCTGATAAATTCAAGTGAATATAAAAACCACTAGACAACTAGTGGTTTTTGTTATATATTGGTATATATGGATATCTAATAATAATACAAAATAATCACCACATAAAGGGTTCCCTCCGCTCTAGTTTAGCTTATTCTCGCTGTCGCTCTAAAGCTGTCAGGATCGGTCGGGATGACATTGCGGTGATAAAACTATGAAACTATCAGACTACAAAATCTATTCCACCTCTAAACAGGCCTGGGATGCTATGTATAGGGCTATTTTGGGTGCAAATAAGTCAATTTACTGGGAACTGTATATATTTGTGGATGATGAGGCTGGTAAGCCATTTTTTGACTTGCTAGAAAAGAAGGCAAGTGAAGGTCTGGATGTGAAGCTCATAGTTGATTATTGGGGTAGTTTTGGTCTGTCTCGTAAGCGAATAGCCAGTCTCAAAAAAGCTGGGGTAGATGTAAAGTTATTTAGTGAGAGGAAATTACGTTACCGTGGATTCTGGAAGTGTTTTATAACACTTAATCACAGAAAAATTTTAATTATAGACGAAGAAATTGGTTTTATTGGTGGGGTAAATATACAAAAAGAAATGGAAGAGTGGCTAGATATTCAGGTTGAGATTAGAGGTAAAGCAGTTAGATCTTTACTTAGATCATTTGCCAAGCAGTATGTTATTTGCGGGGGCGATAAGAAAAAAGTAAAACACTTGTTAAAATATAAATTTAGAGTAGAAGGTAATAAATTAAATTTTATTTATGATGAGTCAAGTGACAAGAACTCTAGAATGCGTAAAAAATATGCCGAAGCTTTGTTCAAAGCACGGGAAAGAGTGATTTTGTTTTCACCATATTATTTTCCTGATAAAAAATTTGTTTATGCACTTTGGAAAGCCAGGAAACGTGGTGTAAAAGTTGATTTGCTAATTCCTTTTCGTAGTGATGTCAGGATTGCTAATTATGCTATGTATGGTTGGTTTTCATTACTAAAAAAAATGGGTGTGAAAATTCACATGACATCAGGTATGATGCATGGCAAAGGAATGATTGTTGATGATGATTTGGCTATTGTTGGAAGTAGTAACTTGGACCAGACTAGTTTTTATGATAATTACGAAGCTAATGTTCAGATCAGAGATAAGCGTTTGATAAGAAATCTTAAGAGTGTGGTTCATAAATGGATTAAAAAAGCCAAAAAAATTGATGACATAATTTTGGAAACTGGTAAATGGCATAAAATAAAGGAAAAGGTTGCCTTTAAACTACATAATATATGGTATCGCAACAAGTAACAACTCAGCCTCTGGCCGATAGAATGAGACCTCGCGTTTTAAGCGAGTTTTTTGGCCAAGAAGAAATTGTAGGGGAAGGTAAGTTGCTTAGAAAGTTAATTGAGCAAGATGAGTTATCCTCTTTGGTTTTTTGGGGTCCGCCTGGTGTTGGCAAGACAACACTAGCCAATATTATTGCCGAACAAACTGACTCACACTTTGAGGTTATTTCAGCTGTAAATAGCGGGAAGGCTGATTTAAGAAGGGTAGTTTTAGAAGCTGAGGAACGTTTGAATAATGAAAATAAAAAAACAATTTTATTTATTGATGAAATTCATCGTTGGAATAAGGCTCAGCAGGATGCATTACTTCCGTATGTAGAAAAAGGCAAGCTAATTTTAATTGGTGCCACAACTGAGAATCCTTCGTTTGAAATAATCCGAGCTTTACTTTCTCGTTCACGAGTATTTATTTTAAAAAGTTTGGAAGTAGAAGATATTGTGAAGATTATTGATCAAGCTTTAATTGATAAAGAAAGAGGATTAGGGGGGTATAAAATAAAGATCGAAGAAGAGGTTAGGGAATTACTAGCAGAATTAAGTGGTGGTGATGCTAGAACCGCATTGAATGGTTTGGAGCTAGCTTTTAAATCAAAGTATCGAAGTCCGAAAGCCGAAGTCCGATTGCTGAAAGCCGACATAAAGGAAGCTTTACAAAGAACACATTTGGTGTTCGATAAACGTGGTGAAGAATTTTTTAATTTGATCTCTGCACTTCATAAATCCATGCGCGGTTCGGATGCAAATGCTTCGCTTTATTGGTTAGCTAGGATGCTAGAAGGTGGGGCAGATCCGCTATATATTGCTCGGCGTGTTTTACGTTTTGCTTCAGAGGATATAGGCATGGCAAATAGCGAAGCAATGGTTCAGGCCAATACTGCTTATGATGCTTGTCATAAAATTGGTTATCCAGAGTGTTCTGTACATTTGGCTCAAGCTGTGGTATATTGTGCTAAATCAAAAAAATCAAATTTGCTTTACCGCGCTTACGAAGAAGCGGCCATGGATGCGCGAGCTACTTCTGAACTGGGTGTGCCGATTCATCTTCGTAATGCGCCGACCAAGTTTATGAAAGATATTGGTTATGGCAAGGGGTATAAGTACTCACCAGAGTTTAATTATAAGGAAGATCAGGAGTATCTCCCTAAAGAGTTGCAAGGTAAAAAGTATATTAAATAATTTCTAATTCACCTAATATCTAATTTCTAATAAAATGTCTAATGCTAAAACTATAAATTAGATATTGGAAATTTTATTAGATATTAGGTGAATTAGGTAATTAGAAATTTTATAATTTTTTTATTGATATGAGAGATAATTTGTTGTTACACGTCTGTTGTGGGCCGTGCTCAGTGGCAATATTTGAAGAGCTATCACAAGAATTTGATGTGACAGTGCATTTTTGTAATTCAAATATTCATCCAGAAGAAGAGTATGAAAAACGAAAGCAGGAAGTAGTAAAATTATGCGAGGAATTAAATCTGCCTTTTGTAGAAGAAGATTATAATCCAAAAGAATGGTTTAAAAAAACTGAAGAATTTAAAAATGAACCAGAGGGCGGAAAGAGGTGCCCGGTTTGTTTTGAAATGCGTTTAGAAAAGTCAGCTCAGTATGCCAGCAAACACGCTTTTGATTGGTTAGCGACAAGTTTAACCAGTGGGCGCAATAAATATGCAGATATTATCAATCCTATTGGTTTAGCAGTGGCTAAAAAATACGGAATAAAATTTTTTGAAGAAGATTGGAAGAAAGGTCGCCCCGCCTTCGCTTCCTCCTCCTCTAAAGCTTCGGCGGACAAGAAAGCTACGGCGGGCAAGCAGGAAAGTAGACAAGAAAAAGCCACTCGGTTGGTTAATGAGAAAGGGATTTATCGGCAGGATTATTGTGGATGCACTTACTCGCGACCCGCTACACACACAACACGACACAAAAAAACAGCCTAAGGGCTGTTTTTTAATCATAAATTTATTCGTAGAGAAGACTGAGGAGCTTGCTTGTCAGTGTTTCGTTTATTTATGTTAGCTGAGGCAGAGACCCCGTCAGCTTGCTGCGGGGTAGTTTATTTAACAATCTCATGTTTAAAATATTGCTCTATGAATCTTATCTTGTCTTCAATTTCATCTTCAGTATAATCTTTGTTAGCTATAATTAATTTATCATCGTCGTCTTCAAGACGGTGCACAATGGCGATTACTTTGCCTTTGACGATTTTTAGCGGTTCATTTGAGTCTAGATAATAAGCATCTAGTTCTTCACCATCCGGAGCTATGGTCTCTGGTACAAAACCATAATTAATTGGATAGATTTGTCCATGTTTTTTTGTCCCTGCGGGGGTGTCAATTTTTATCTCAATATTTTTGCCCAGAAATTCTTTGCAGATTTGTAGTGTTTTTGATTGGTTATTTTTGAGGGGTTTAGTATTGGTCGGGTAGATTATCTCAATTTCTCTACTACCGTCAGACGTATGATTAATTATAACTTTTTTTATTGTATGTTTTTTCAATAATCCTTCAATCTTCTCCGGCCATTCAACCACACAAATAGTATTTTCATCACCCAAATAGTCTTCAACACCTATCTCAATTAAATCTTCCTCATTCTCTAACCTGTACGTATCAATATGTACAAGACTTTTGACTTTATTGACTTTAGGAACTTTATAGACTTGCAAAAGCGTAAAAGTCGGACTCACTACATCATCAATTCCAAAATATGAAGCAATGCCTTTGGTCAGTGTAGTTTTTCCAGCTCCGAGATCGCCGTAGAGTAACACAATATCACCGCATTTGAGTTTAGAAGCGATACCCAGCCCTATCTTTAGTGTCTCTTCTTGTGATTTAGTATTATATTTCATAGAATAGATAATCCCGAGTGAGCCCCTCGAGGGGCGACGAGGGATCTTTCAGAGAGTAAGTTTATTGGAATACATAGGATATTTAGAAACCACTGTGTGTTAGCTTCGAAAGATCCCTCATTCACTTCGTGTAATTTCGGGATTTCACTAACCCAATTCAGGATAAAGCGGAAACTTACTAGTCAACTCCTTAACCTCTTGCTTAACTTGTGCCAATATTTCTTCATCTTCATGATTCATTAAAACTCGTTCAATCATATCAGCCACAATTTCCATCTCAGCTTCTTTCATCCCGCGAGTTGTCAGAGCTGGAGTACCAAGACGAATTCCCGATGGATCAAATGGACTACGTGTATCGTCTGGAATCATGTTTTTATTAACAGTGATACTAGCCTTATCTAATGCTTTTTCAGCAATTTTTCCAGTCACGCCTTTTGGAGTTACATCAATAAGTAAAAGATGATTGTCAGTGCCACCAAAGCATAATTTATAACCATATTCATTAAATTTGCGTTCCAATACTTTGGCATTGGCTTTTATTTGCTTAGCATATTCTTTGAAATCAGGTTGTAGTGCTTCTTTGAAAGCAATGGCTTTGCCAGCAATGTTATTTTCATGCGGTCCGCCTTGCAGGCCGGGAAAGACTGACTTATCAATTTGCTTGGCAAACTTTTCTTTGCACATAATCATACCACCACGAGGCCCACGCAGTGTTTTGTGAGTGGTTGTTGTCACGACATCAAAAATAGGAACAGGATTATTCATCTCACCACCAGCAATCAGCCCGGCGATATGGGCAATATCAGCCATAGTCATGGCACCGACTTCGTCAGCAATTTTTTTAATTGCTTCGTAATCAATTTCACGTGAATATGCGGAATATCCTACTAGAATTAATTTTGGTTTGTGTTCCAATGCCATTTGACGTAAGTTTTCCAAATCAATTTTGCCATCAGCATCGGTTTTGTATCTAACAAAGTTAAATACTTTTGTCATGTGAGTAACAGGATGACCGTGTGTTAAATGTCCGCCGTGAGATAAGTCCATTCCTAAGATAGTATCACCAGGTTCGAGCAATCCAAAATACACTGCAATATTAGCGGGAGCGCCAGATAGGGGTTGGACATTCACATGCTCAGCGTTAAATAATTGTTTGGCGCGGTCTATTGTCAATTGCTCTACAATATCAATAAATTCACAACCGCCATAATAACGTTTACCAGGATAGCCTTCGGAATATTTGTTAGTTAAAATTGATCCCAGAGATTCGAGTACTGCTAGTGAAACAAAGTTTTCTGATGGGATCATCTCTAAACCATGTTCTTGGCGGTCTAGTTCTTTATTAATTGTGTCTTGAATTTCGGGGTCAAATTGTGATAATTTTTGTTTATTCATAAAATAAAATATACTAATATATAAATAATACTAACCTGTCTGCCGATAGGCAGGTTATACCGACTCGGCCTGAGCTCACGGCCGAAGGCTAATGCTATACTAATATTTTTCTACAACATATTTTTATAATCTTTTATAATTTCAATAACATTGTAAGCACAATTTTTTGGCAGATTATCAATATCATGCCAGGCCCATTCCACAACATCATGCCCTGGTTTTATTTCTCCAATTCGCTCAGCTAAATAGTGATGAAGAATGTAATGATTTTCACGAAAGTCCACTTCAACAGTTTTTAACTTTTTTATAATTTTAATATCAAGATCCATCTCTTCTTTTACCTCACGCCTACAAGCTTCTTCCAAATCTTCATTTGGATTATTAAGCTTTCCACCTGGGAATAGCCAGTCAGTCACACCATAATCTTTCTGTTCGCGATTCAGCAGGACTTTATTATTTTCAATTATAACTGGGCCAGAGGCGATGATAGTTTTCATAGTAAAATTTGCTTAAATATGATAGTATATTAGCATAATATAAATATAAGTTCAAATAGTATGGTTTGGATAATTTTGGCGATAACAGCACATTTTTTCTGGGCGTTGGTGAATATTGGGGACAAGTATGTGGTAATGAATAAGATTAAAAATCCTTATGTCTATATTACATGGCTTTTTAATCTTAGTTTTTTGTTATTGATTCTAGTTCCTTTTGTAGATTTTTATATTTTGGATTGGAATTTGATGTTAATACTTGCCATTGGCTCTGGTTTATATTTTTATGGTGGATTACCATATATAAAAGCCATGCAAATAGAAGAACCAACCAGAATTAATGTTTTGTGGAGTTTTATTCCACTGTTTACACTGGTGTTGGGTCTGATATTTTTGGGACAAGAATTAACTATTACTCAACTTCTGGCTTTTGCAATTTTAATCTTAGGTGGAATTCTAGCATCAATCCATTTTAAAAAAAGAACCATTGTGTTGTCAAAGGCTATTTGGTATATGATTACAGCGTGTATATGTTATTCTATTTACGCCATTCTTTTTAGTTTTGTGCTTTATCAAGTGTCATTTGTAGTTGCATTTATTTGGTTAAATTTATTTGCTGGTGTTTGGTCATTTACAGCTTTGCTTTGGCCGAAGTTGCGTCGGGATTATTTTTCCGAGCTAAAAGTTTTAAAACCAAAATTAGCTGGAATAGTATTAGGTATTTCAATTTTAGATCATGTGGGAATATTTTTTAATGCTTGGGCTTTGTCTTTGGGTATCGTGGCTTTGGTATTTGCTTTTGAGGGTTTTCAAGTTCTATTTGTTTTTGTAATGGCCACAATGATTTCTATTTTCGCTCCAAAGATTTTTAAAGAAGAATTAGACAAGAAAAATATTATATTAAAAGTTGTGGCATTGGTTTTGATGATAATTGGGATTTTGATTTTAAACCACTAATCTTAACACCAATCAACACGAATCTGTGTATTGATATTAGTGTAGATTGGTGTTAAGATTAGTGGTCCCGGTATAGCTCATAATAAACGGTTACCGAAATCATCATGTTCTCTCGGTCCTTTGGTTGTTATTTTTTTGAAATTTAAATATCTTTTTTTGCAATATATCAAGCTTGTCTTTAAGTAGCAGAGGATTAAGATCTTGGTGTTCTTTCTCCACCCTTGCTTTCATTGTACCAGAAATATCAATATTGTCCATTAACCGTTGATAGGGGGTCTGGGCAACTTTTTCAAATTCTCTTTTGTATTTAGAACCAACCTTGGTTTTAGACACTGTTCTTCGTACAGCTTGAAAATGGTTGAGATACAAATCAAGTGTCTCGTAGTAGTCATTCATAATACTGACAATCCCTGCACCTGCATCTAGCCTCTGCCAACCAAGGAATTTGCGCACCACATGCCCATTGCGTTCTTCCACATACATATTGTCGTTCTTTTTTCCGGGTTCTGAGCGTGTTAGTAAAATACCCTGTTCATCACACCAATCTTTGGCAATCCAATTGATAAATTCACTACCTGTATCTGGGTGAGCCATAATCCACGAAAAAGGTAATAGTCTTTTAATGGCAACCAGATTATCTTTAGTAGCCATTTGACCTTTGTTCCACTGTGCTCGTCTAACCCCCCAATAGGTGGGAGAATCCACAAAACTCACTGTATAGACAAAATCTCCAGCCACAGAATCACCGCAGTGAGCTACTGTGTCTAATTGACCATTACCTGGTTTAAGATCATTCCACGGTCCTTTGAAAATTGGAATTATACTTTTTAAACTAGACGGATTAGTAGTGCTTCGACCGTGAAAAGTACCATACTTTTGTCGAAAGACTTTTGTCTTTCTCTTAACCGTAGCTAAACTTATGGATAAAAGCTTTTTAGTGGCTTCAGGACTATGATGCCAACGATTTAACTGTTGATGTGCTATCACATAGGTCTTGATAGAAGGATGAAGTAATTCTCCACAAGGACGATAGGCAGTTTCCCAAACATCAAACAAGGCAGAATCCACATCTTTAGTGTAAACCATGGGTCGACCTCGGTATTCCTGTCCTGTTTCCGACTTAAGCTGCACCCGTTTAAACGAACGCGATACTGATTTAACATGGATTTTGGCAATACGGGAGATTTCCTCAGCCATCTTGCCCCGCTTTTCCCGGTCTCCCCTTATTGCCAACCACTCGGCAAGATGTGACTTAAAAATGTCTTTTTTGGTTGTCATATTCATAGACAACCATAGTAACCGATTTATGAACTATCCGCTAGTGTTTCGGTAACATTATTTATGAGCTATAATG
>JBDRSF010000056.1:0-13441 GCA_043825135.1 Candidatus Magasanikiibacteriota bacterium | reverse complement strand
GGGGTCTTTTCTTTTTTAAAAAAATTTGTTAAAATATATATTGAGACTAGGTTAATGCAGTCAGCCCGGAGTGGGTGTTGATTCACCGAAATCCTGTTTTTCATAAAGCCAGAGTTTGTTGTGTCGCAAGGACAGCGAAGTGCGCTTGGAAAAATTGTCTGATTCTGCCTACTACTTGCTTTGGTTTGGTGTGGGTCTCAGATGTAACATCAGAGTGCCACCAAATAAAATTCAAGAGGCGAAGCAATTCTCTTCTGGTGCGTGTTGATGAGTCAAAGCAAAAATTCTGGTGGCGATGGTGTGTTTTCGAACGCCCCTTACGTGAACTTCAATCGCGACGACGGCAAGCTCAAGCTGAATAGCGACAATGTGTCCAATCCGAATCCGAACTATGGTTCCGGCTCCCTCCGATAATCGGCAGAATTAAAGTGCCCCGATATTACATCGGGGCACTTTTGTCTCATCTAACTGTCTTTATCCATCCACCAAGCATTCGCCCAATCTCTGCCAGTCGCTCTTGAAGTATTAAATATTTTTTGTCATCAATGATTTTTACTTCAAGTGCCAGACGAATGAATATTTTTAACATTCCTAATTTTTGGTCTGCTTGCAGTAAAGTCGGTAGTTTGCATGTCTTTGGTTGTTTGCTAGCCAGCAATAGATTTTCCAGTAAATCAATAATATAATTTTCTATTCTGGTGCCCAAAACATATTTATCCCTTTTTGGGAACGAACCTAAAAATCCATAAAATTGTTTATACAAGCCAATTGTTTTCGCAATAGCTGGTATGTCATTATTTTGATTATTCATATATGTCTAAAAATTACAATAAATTAATTAGTATTGAGAACTTATTGTCTGCTTGGCAAGAATTTCGTCTCGGCAAATCAAGCAGACTCGATGTTATGGAATTTTACCATATCATATTGTTTTACGGACAAAGACAAAAAGGAGAATGTTTAAAAAGCTGGTTGAAAAAAAACGACTTTGGCAGATCGGCGAAATAACAGTTGAGAGTTATAACCAAAGTCTGTGGTCGTATTTGGGGGTGTTGAAACATTGTAATGGGTTGACAATCACCAACACTATTTATTTATCTACTGAGATATCTCAGTAGATAAATTTGCCTGTAGTGTAGTGAACCGACCAAAGCCATGTTTTAACAATCACTGCCCGCAGTGTACCGGAGCGATAGCCACTGGTACACCTGTGTACAGAAAACTTGACAAAACAGGTATTTTTTGATATATTATATACAGGTAGTATAACCTATACACTATGGGTTACATCTACGTGTCACTCAAAAGTCTCCCGCAAAGGAGATTTTTGTGATATAATATTGTCGGTGGACTTGGGGGCCTGTAGTGTAAATGGTTAGCATACTACCTTTGACACGTAGCGGAACGGGTTCAATCCCCGTCAGGTCCACCACCAAAGACACTCATTTTTTGTGAGTGTTTTTTATTTTTTTATCTACTGAGATATCTCAGTAGATAAAATCATCAGTAGTGTAGTAAATCGACCAGGGTCTTGTTTTAAGAATTACTGCCCGTAGCGTGATGGCCTCCGCAGGTCATTTTACTCTGCCCGCAGCGTGATGACCTTCGCAGGTCATTTTACGCTGTGGATAACTAAGTTAGCAAACTGTGTTTTATATCTGCACAAACATCATACCACCGCTTGTTCCAGCCAAAAATATGGCGTCGCGACAATTATTTGGTGATTAGTTTGGATGTGTGGTATAATAGGTCTTGCCTGTTAAAAACACAAGATGTTGTGGTTGAGAAGTAAGTATAACACTATATGTAGTGATTGTGAGGACTGGGGAAGGCGCCAATTATTGGATATTTAGGGCGCTTTTTTGTCCCTTGAGTTGTTACTTGTGCTTTTGTGTCGTAGCTGATAAAATGGTAGTCCAACAATGTTTATTAGTTTAATAGTTTAATGGTTTATTAGTTGATTTTCTAGATGATTTTCAATAAACCAATAAACTAATAAACTAATTATCAAATCTATGGGACCGACTGATTCAAAAATGATCCAAGCTGTCCACTTTGGGCAAGAGATCAACGCACAGTTTAAATATAATAATGAAAATGGCTTGAGATTCAAGCGGATTTTTAGCAAAGATGACGAAAACCCATTTGATTCTGTTGAATATGAAAAACGCCTTTCCATTATTCGTGAACCAGACGGCACAGTTGTTTTTGAGATGAAAGATATTGAGATTCCAAAAGAATGGTCTCAGGTGGCGACAGATATTATTGCTCAAAAATATTTTCGTAAGACTGGTGTGCCCCAATATAGTGTTGATGGTAGTCCAAAAATGAATGCTGACGGGTCGCCCGTGCTTGGGCCTGAAACCAGCGTCAAACAGACTATCCATCGTTTGGTTGGCACTTGGCGTTATTGGGGAGAGAAGTATGGTTATTTTGCCAGTGCTGATGATGCCCAGGTTTTTTATGACGAACTAGTTGTCATGCATTTAAAACAAATGGTGGCACCAAATTCTCCTCAGTGGTTTAATACGGGGCTGAATTGGGCTTATGGTATTAATAGTGGTGCTCAGGGTCATCATTATGTAGATCCAGATACTGGAGCTATGACTCGCGCCAAAGATGCTTACACCCATCCGCAACCCCATGCATGCTTCGTGCAATCTGTGAAGGATGATTTAGTTGGTGAAGGTGGTATTATGGATTTGTGGGTGAGAGAAGCGCGTCTTTTCAAATATGGTTCTGGGACTGGTACAAATTTTTCTGGACTTCGTGGTTCTGGTGAAGCCTTGTCAGGTGGTGGACAGTCATCAGGGCTTATGAGTTGGCTTAAAATTGGCGATAGAGCGGCTGGAGCTATAAAATCTGGTGGAACTACCAGACGCGCGGCTAAAATGGTTGTTTTAGACTTAGATCATCCCGACATTGAAGAGTTTGTTGAGTGGAAAGTAAAAGAAGAAAAAAAAGTAGCCGCTCTTATTGCGGCTGGTTATGCAGCTGACTACGAAGGCGAGGCTTACCAAACTGTTTCTGGTCAAAATTCAAATAATTCTGTTCGCGTTTCACATAAATTTATGGAAGCGGTTAAAAATGATAGCTCTTGGAATTTGACTTGGCGAACTGATGGAAGTGTTTGCAAAACAATGAAAGCCAAAGATTTATGGGAACGGGTGGCCTATGCTGCCTGGGCTTGTGCTGATCCAGGCGTTCAATTTGATGGAACTATTAACGACTGGCATACTTGTCCACAGTCTGGAAGAATCAACGCCTCCAATCCCTGCAGTGAATATATGTTTATTGATGATACGGCTTGTAATTTGGCATCATTTAATCTGCTGAAATTTTTTGATATAAAAAACAGAAATTTTGAAGTTGAACAATTTAGACATGCTACTAGACTGGTGACCACTGTTTTGGAAATTAGTATTTTAATGGCGCAATTTCCTAGTCAAGAAATCGCTCAGGGTAGTTATGATTTTAGAACTTTAGGTTTGGGTTATGCTAATCTTGGTTCTGTGCTTATGATGAGTGGAATTGCCTATGAATCAGATGAAGCCTATGCCATTGCTGGTTCAATTACCGCTCTTATGACAGCCGAAAGTTACAAGACCAGTGCTGAGATGGCCAAACTTTTGGGACCATTTCCAAAATTTGAATATAATCGCGAAGATATGTTGCGCGTGATGCGTAATCATCGTCGCGCTGCTTTCAATGCTGAAGATAATGAATATGAAAAATTGACCGTCAGACCAGTTGGTATTGACCCTGAATATGCCCCGGCCTATTTATTGGCTGCTGCTCGTGAATCCTGGAATGATGCTTTGGCTATGGGAGAAAAATATGGCTATCGTAATGCTCAGACAACTTTATTAGCACCTACTGGAACAATTGGTTTGCTTATGGATTGTGCAACGACCGGCGTGGAACCAGATTTTGCTTTAGTAAAATTTAAAAAATTAGCTGGCGGTGGATATTTCCGCATTGCCAATGAAGCTATTCCAAAAGCTTTAGAAAATTTAGGTTATAATGATCAGGAAATAGAAGATATTTTGAATTATGCTAAGGGTACCGCTGATATTACTACTTCGCCACATGTAAGTTTAGAAGTTTTAAAAACCAAAGGATTTATTGATGAAGACATCGTGAGTTTGAATAAAGCTTTAAAAGGAGCCTTTGAAATAAAATTTGCTTTTAATGTTTGGATTTTAGGTGAAGATTGTATGAAGCGGGTTGGTTTCAAACCAGAAGAATACAATGCACCTGACTTTAATATGTTGAAGGCTCTAGGTTTTTCAGAAGAACAAATTGAAGAAGCTAACCAATATGTTTGTGGTGCCATGACAATTGAAGGTGCTCCACATTTAAAATTAGAACATTATTCTGTATTTGATACTGCTAATAAAAATGGTAAAAAAGGTAATCGTTTTATTTACTATATGGGCCATGTTAATATGATGGCCTCAGTCCAACCATTTTTATCTGGTTCTATTTCCAAAACCATCAACATGCCTAATGAGGCCACACTTGAAGATGTTAAATATGCCTATGAACAATCTTGGAAATTAGCTTTGAAATCAGTAGCACTTTATCGTGATGGTTGTAAATTAAGCCAACCACTTTCAACTTCATCCAAAAACAAGGGCGACAAAAAGGAAGATGATGATGAAGTTGAAAATATTATTGAATTAAAAGAAAAAATAATAGTAAAAAAAGAAGAGGTCAGACAGGTTGTACAAATGATTCAAACTGATGATACTGATGATGCCATCAGACAGGCTAGTGAAATATTGAGTCAGCATGTCGGCATATCTTTGCCAATGGAATCTTATAAAAAAGATGGTTCAGTAGCAGAAAGACGTGTTTATTTGCATGGCGAAAAAAGATTATTACCATCAAAGCGTAGTGGTATTACAGTTTCAGCTAAAATTGGCAATCAGAAAGTTTGGCTTCGTACTGGTGAATATCCAGATGGTAGATTGGCCGAGGTGTTTATTGATATGTATAAAGAGGGCGCAGCTTTCCGAAGCATGTTAAATTTATTTGCTATTTCAGTTTCTATGGGCCTGCAGTATGGGGTGCCATTGGAAAAATATGTTAATAAGTGGACCTTTACTCGTTTTGATCCGGCCGGTTTTACTGATCATCCAAATATTAAAAATTGTACATCTGTCATTGATTTTGTCTTTCGTGTGCTTGGTATGGAATATTTAGGAAGAATGGATTTTGTTCAAGTGCCACCAAAGGGAATTCAGAAAAATAAGTTTGAAAACATGGCTAGAATTGCTGAGGCTGGTGAAAAACAAGAAAGTATGAAATTGACTGAAGTTGTAGAAAAAGATTCCATTGGTGATTCCGTTATTCAAACGGAAAAAGTGCCAAACATACAGAATTCTTTACCTACCATGGAAGAAGAGAAAGCAGTGGTAAATATTAATCAATCCAATGCCAATAATTCAGCATTATCAGAAATGATGGGCGATGCTCCCGCTTGTCCGACTTGCGGACATATTACAGTGAGGAATGGGAGTTGTTATAAGTGTTTGAATTGTGGGGATAGTTTAGGGTGTTCGTAGTCGCCGTCGTTGTCATCCCGAGCGAAGCCTCGCCGATTAGGCGGGCGTAGCCGAGGGATCCCTTTCAGTACAATAGCAAGTGCATTAAGATTAAATATTAAAAACCCGACTAACTAAGTCGGGTTTTGGATATGACAATTGGGTCAGTTTTAAGAATCTAATACAATAATAATATTCGATTTTATTAGCTCTGTTAAGAGCGTACTGTTTGTAGAATAAAATTCAAACATACAATATCGAGCTCCGTAGGAGCGACCTGTTACAGGTCGCTCCTACGGAGCTTAATAATTTGGTATAATATTTTCTACAAACAGTGCGCCTCTACGAGGCTTGCATTTGAGTCAATATTATAAATGAAGAAGCCCAGCTATTTGAATCGCCGCTGGGCAAGGCTTTTTAGAACTGACTATGATTGGTGGGTGTTAGTTGTAGACAATGGTCACGCGGAAATCATCATTACCACCCCCTAACCGGCTGGGAAGATTGCGCCATCTGTTCAATGTCGTAGGTCCTCATGTCGACGACTTCTAATCTTTTGTCGCCAAAGCATCTAAGAAGAAGATTTTGTGAGTCGATTTCAGGCAGACGTGTGAATGTGCGGTCGTGTGAGCCATACAACAATAGATTGCCCATTGTTAAATCAATATGAACAGCCCACACCCAGAAAGTAAACTCAACTGCCTCCTGATTTTGTTTTGCACCACACCATCTTACAACCACCGATGGAAGTCTGGACATCCTGGGTTCTGCGAGCTCCATGAAGAGTTCGTGTCGGCTCGAACACCCTAGGATGCAGTTACAGACTGGCTCAGCACCCGTTTTTGGTTTTTGTGTAGACGGGAATAGTGAGTTGATGCGGTGCCGTGCCCAGAAAAAGACAAAAATACTCCCAAAAAGGTAAATGCCAACACACACGACGAAATCCAAAATACTGTCCGTTTTGTAGAAGTCGCCACACGCCATACCCACTATAAACATGCCAGTACATCCCAAAATAGTGTAAGCATCCATGATCTCTCCTTTTTCGTTATGAAAGAACTCCGCGAACCCCGCGGTAGGGTTACCTAATTGGCAACAATGAAGTATAACAAACATACAAATTCTGTAAATACTTTGAACAATAATATATAATTACTTGACAAAATTTGGCTAATTTAATATAATAAATAGGTAGTAAAAAGTAGTAAATATTTTCTACAAATATCTAATATGAATAAAGAATTAAAAAAAGCGATTGCCGGATTGGGTTTTGATGGTAAAGAGGCTGTAGTCTACTTAGCCTGTCTTGAATTAGACGGAGCTGACAATTCAGATATTGCCAAGAAGAGTAAATTGAATCGCATTACCAATTACGAAGTTTTGAAGCGTTTAGAAAAGCATGGTGCGGTTGGATCTTACAAACGGCGTGGAGCCAAGCATTTTTTGGCAGTTGATCCTCGGGTTTTATTTCAGCAATCAAAGGAAAAATTAAAAATAGCTGAGGATTTATTACCGCAGTTCTTGGCGATTACTAATAATCTGTCAGATAAACCAAAGATGTATTTTTTTGAAGGTTTGGATGGTATCAAAAATATTTATCACGATTCTCTACAAGCCAAAGGTGAAATTTTAACTTTTACTAATGCCCAAGATATTGAGGAATTACTTGGAAAATTTTTGGATAATTATTATGAAGAAAGATTAAAAAGAAAAATTAAAGTTCGAGCGCTGGCTCCAGCCGATGGGCGTGGCCGACACGCCAAGCAAGTGGGGTCGAGAGTCGGGCGTGAGGTGAAATTGTTTGACAAAAATAAATATAATATCAGCAATGAAATCATGATATACAATGACAAAGTAGCAATTTATTCTAGTCGAGATAAGATGGGAGTAATAATTCAAAATACAGTAATTTTTGCCACTATGAAAAATATTTGGCAAATGGTTTGGGACTCTTTACCAGAATAAATTTTTATGGTTTAATATCCTTAACTCATAATTCTAAATTCATACCCACAGGGCATCAGTATGCTCTGATAATTCATAATTTTGTGAAGATCTACACTAAAACCGGAGACCCCGTACAGTGTTTTACCAGACTTGTCCTTTAGGACTTCGTCTGTGTAAACACTTACGGGGCAGGCAAGTTGGAAATAAATTTATGATTAAAATATATACAAAAAAAGGTGATAGGGGTATGACTTCTGTGCTTGGCGGGAAACGAGTTTCCAAGTCTTGTTTGGAAATGGAAGCAATCGGTGAAGTTGATGAGCTGAATTCTTGGTTAGGTATTTTAATTGAGGAGATTGAAGATGATTTTGGGAGAGAAGCGAAAAAATTAAAGGTTGTGCAGAAAAATTTATTTACGATTGGTGTGCAGTTGGCTGCTTTGCAAATGGAATCTAGCAACTTTGAAAAAATTAAGAGCGCTGAAGTCAAGAAATTGGAAAGGTGGATAGATTCGATGGAAAAGGATTTGCCGAAACTAAAAAATTTTATTGCTTATAGCGGATCAGAAGAAGCTGTTAAATCTTTTTATGCTCGAGCGATATGCCGTCGAGCCGAGCGTGTGATGATTGAGCTATCTGAACAATACAAGGTTCCGGTGTCAGTAAAAAAGTATTTAAATCGTTTAAGTGACCTATTATTTGTTTTGGCTCGTTGGCTCAATAAAAAACAAAACCACCCGGAGGTGGAATGGAAAAAATAATATTAACTAAAAGCAGGACTAACCTGCTTTTTTGTTTGAAAAAATATTTTTATCTCAATTCTGGAAAGGAAAATTGTAGTACAGCTCGGTGAATGGTTCCGCGCGATACCATACCGACAATTTTTCCTTTGTTCAAAACAGGAACCTGATGAATGCCAGTAGCAACCATGAGAGCGCCAATTTTTAAAATATGGGTATCAGGTGTGGTAGATATAACTTTTTTAACCATAATTTCATTGACAGTTTTTTCCCTGGCATCTTTTGCGGTTTCTTCTAATTTTTCAATTCTAGTGAAAGGGGTTGGATCGTCATAAAAATCTTTATAACTAGGATACATAGCACGGAACAAATCTTTTTCTGACAATATTCCAACTAATTCTCCATCATGATTTGTAACAGGCGCACCACTGATCTTGTGTTTTAAGAATAGTTTGGCCACACTCAAAAAAGTCATATCAGGTGTTAGGCAAATAACATCTTTTACCATTACTTTTTTAACCATCATATTTCTCACCCCCTTTCTTTTGTATTTTAAATCCTATATATTTAGTATACCTTGAAATAGAATAATACACTAGAAGTATTTGTCAACCCCGTACCACAGGGGTACAGGGCAGGATTTGCCGGACTTGATTTATTTTTGGTATTCTGTTATAATTTTTCCATCGCCTTTTCTAAGTATTTGTTGGGTCTACCTATTGATAAACGTATACCATTATGGTATAATGTTTTTATATGAGACCAAGAAAATGGACAAAATCACAATTAAAAAAAGAAGCTCGAGATTCTACTAGTATACGCCAAGTGATTAAAAATTTGGGATTGAAACCAGCTGGTGGAAATTATTCTCAGATAAAAAAGTTTTTAGATTTATATAATATCGATACATCTCATTTTAAAGGTAAAGCATGGAATAAAGGTATGAGGGGTATTGGAGTATACAGGACAAAACTAGAAGACATTTTGGTAAAAAATAGTTGCTATCAAAGTTATAAATTAAAGAAAAGGTTGTTTGCAAAAGGTATTAAAAAAGCAGAGTGTGAATTTTGTGGATGGCATAAATATTCTGATGATGGTAGATTACCATTAGAATTGGATCATATAAATGGTGACAATTCTGATAATAGGTTAGAAAATTTAAGAGTGCTTTGTCCAAATTGTCATAGTTTACAACCTACTCATAGGGGTAGAAATAGAAAAAATAAAAAATATGCTCAGATGGTGTAACCGGTAGCCACGCAAGACTTAAAATCTTGTGGTCTCACGACCGTGCGGGTTCGAGTCCCGCTCTGAGCACGCTTATGTCTTTAGAAACAGAAAAACACAATTTAACCGAACGTGAAAAAAATTACGAATCCCGTGAATCAAAAGAAGGTGAAGTGAATGCTGAGTTAAAAAAAGCTACTGCTATGGAAAAGGCGGATTATTTGGTTAAGGAAGTTAAGAGTAGTAAAAAGCAAATGCAAAATATTGTTGTGCATATGCAACAAGTTACTCAAGCAATTAGACAATTGCGAGCACAATTACAATTAGCTCAGGATGATAATGACCCAACTTCTATTCAACAAGATAAAAAGAAGGTTGAAGAATTAAAATTAAAAATTAAAGATTATGTTGGAGAGGTGGAAAAAATGAGAGAAGATTTAATACGTGAAGAAATGGAAGAGTTAAAAAAAGGAATTGGTGTAGGGATTAGTGAGGAAGATTTGCGAGTGAAGGCAGAGGAGTCAGTTGAAAAGATGATTAGAGGGATTAAAGAGCGGTAAGTGATAAGTGATAAATGATATATGATAATAAAAGAAGAGATATATTGAGATAGATAGAGATAAGGAATTAAAGATACATCAGAAATATTGACAAAATAATTTTTTCAATAATAAAATAGTACGTACTGTGGTACGTACTATTTTTTATCACATATCATTTATCATCTATCACTAATATTTTTTTAACCTAAAATTTGCAATTTATGATATAGAATGTTTCTACTATGCGACTTGCCTAATTATTCTCCAACTCATTCCTATAATGATGATCATAAATCGCCATTACTGCGACAAAAAGAGATGCAATGATTGGTCCAATAACAAAACCAGAAATACCAAACAGGATGATTCCTCCCAAAGTTGAAAATAAAACAAGAAGAGGATGCATTTGTATATCTTTACCAACTAGAGGTGGTCGTAAAATATTATCTATGGTACTGATTAACAAAGTGCCGACTAGTAGGATAGTTACTCCTTGCCAAATATTTCCCAGAGCTAACATTAAAATAGCAGCGGGTAACCAAATGATAAAAGATCCAATTGCTGGGATAATAGAAAGCCCAATCATAACAACTCCCCAAATTAATGCACCTTCAATGCCAGTTGCCCAAAAAAGTATTCCACCCAAAATACCCTGGATACCGCCGACAATAAAAGTACCTTTCAAAGTCGCTCGGGCAGTAGAGCGAAATTTATCATAGAGCATTTTTTCATATTCATTCCCCAAAGGTGATAAATGCATAAGTCGCTTAAGCATTTTTTCTCCATCCTTCAAAAAATAAAACAGGGTATAAAACATTATAAACATCATGAAGATAAGGCGCAGAGAAAATTGAGTGACATTTTTTACATTGTTAAACAAAAAGATACTAAGGCTTTTGGCAGTGTTAGCAACATAACTAGCCCATTCATTTCTAGTTCCTTCAATCAATGGTGCAAGTGATGTTCCCTCTAACCATTTGGTAGCTACTTCAATTTGTTTGCCAATATTCCATTTGGAAACCGATTGATATAAATCAATTGATTCGTTGACCAGTAATGATGAAATAAAAATTAAGGGCAAAAAAATTACAACGATGGTTATAACCAAAGTAATAAATCCTGTTAAGTTTGGCGCTTTTAGATGATTGTTTAACCAGCTATAAAAAGGGTAAAACATCATAGCAATTACAGCGGCCCAAAATATTGGATAAATAAAAGGACGCAAAATATATAAAATAGCAATTGCTAATATGATTATTAGACCAAAGAAAAAACTAGAACGCATTTTTGTAAAACCAAGCTTGGCTTTATTTACTCGTGGCATAGGAGAAAGTGGTTAGATGAATTGATAGTTAATTATAAATATTATACCATAATTGTTGCTTTAAAAAAAGCAAACACGAAAACACTCGGCTCTGCCTCAAAACACTCGGCTCTGACGAGCCTTAAAACACAAAAACACCGTCCATTGAAGAAAAAATTATCTAAATATAATTCGTAAATTAAATATAGTAAGTTTGAAAATAAAAATTTTGAAATTAGATATAACTAGCTAAGCAGAAGTGTTTTTGTGTTTTTAGTTCGTCGTCAGACGAACAAGTGTTTTGAGGTCGTCAGACCGGGTGTTTTTGTGTGCTTGCTTGACAAATTTTTCTCAATAGTGTATTATATTGTCACTTATCTCATTAGAGAAAAGCGTTTACTAATCCCTCATTTATCGCATTTTTTCCTCCTTTTGGCCATCCCAAGAGGTCGTGATAAAGAGGTTTAAGGAAAAAACTATGAAAATACCTAGTATTTTGGAGATGCTGAAGGCTGGTGTACATTTTGGACATCAGACTACTAGACGTCATCCAAAAATGGAGAGTTACATCTTTACCAAGCGTAATGGTGTACACATTATTGATTTGGAAAAAACCAAAGTAATAATGGAAGAAGTTTTGGTTCAAGTTAAGAAAATGGCTTCTGAGGGTAAAACAATTTTGTTTGTTTCAACCAAACCTCAAGCCAAAGAAATCGTTAAAAAGGCAGCTATGGATTGTGGTATGCCATATTTGGTAGATCGTTGGATTGGTGGTCTTATTACTAATTTTACTGAGATCAAAAAATTGATTGCTAGATATAATCAATTGAAAGAGGAACAAGCTAGTGGTGAGCTTGAGAAATATACCAAAAAAGAGCAAATTGATTTTGCTAAACAAATTAAAAAAATGGACATTAGTTTATCTGGTTTGACAAAAATACAAAAATTACCTGATGTTTTATTTGTACCTTCATTACAAAACGAAAAGACCGCTGTAACTGAAGCTAATAAAATGGGTGTAAGAATAATTGGTATTGCTGACACCAATGCTAATCCTGATAAAGCCAATTATATTATTCCTGCCAATGATGACGCAATCAATTCTATCAAGATGATAGTAAATTTAGTTGCCGAGGCTGTTAAAGAAGGTGTTGCTCAAAAGGAAACTACAATTGGTCAAAGTTCATCTAAATAAAGGATTTTGTCAGTTAAATTTATTTTAAAATAATAAAAATATGAGTATTACAGCGCAAGACATTGCCTCACTCCGGGCACAAACAGGAGCAGGAATGATGGATTGCAAAAAAGCACTAGAAGAAGCTGAGGGTAATATAGACAAGGCCATTGAAGAACTTAGAAAAAAGGGTATTGCTAAAGCTGCTAAGCGGGCTGGTAAAATTGCTTCCGAAGGTTTGATTGCTAGTTATATTCATGGGGCTGGCAAGATCGGTGTATTACTTGAAGTAAATTGTGAAACTGATTTTGTTGCCAAGACTGACAAGTTCAAAGATTTGGTAAATGATGTAGCCATGCATATTGCTGCTTCCACGCCAAAATATCTTTCTCGTGAAGAAGTTGATTCACAAGAATTAGAAAAAGAAAAAGAAGTCTATCGTGGACAAATGCAAAATGAAGGCAAGCCAGCGGAAATTATTGAAAAAATTATTGAAGGTAAGATAAGTAAATTTTATGGTGAAATTTGTTTATTGGAACAACCATTTATAAAAGATGAAGATAAGACAATTGAACAAATGTTGGTTCAGGCTAGTGGTGAGATTGGTGAAAAACTTACTATCCGTCGCTTTGCTCGCTATGAACTTGGTGAAGGAATTGAAAAAAAGAAAGCTGATTTTCTTGGTGAAGTGGCAGAACAGATGGGAGAGTAAAGACACGTAACACATATCACATAACACGTAACAAAACCACCTGAAAAGGTGGTTTTGACTTATATAAATAAAATTGATATTATTAGGTTGTGGAAGGTGGTCTTTCTGGTTTAATAGACAATATGGTCGGTTATTCTGGCAATTTTCTTCCTTTCAACAACTCAATAATAACTTTTTTAGATCTCTCTTTCTTCAATCCTCGGTGAACATTTAATTTACTTTTCAAACTATTAAAGAATCCATCTAAT
>JBDRSF010000055.1:0-34969 GCA_043825135.1 Candidatus Magasanikiibacteriota bacterium | reverse complement strand
TCCGTAGGAGCGACCTGTGTTACTCAACCAATTAAAAGAACAGGTCGCTCCTACGGAGCTTGTGTTTAATGTACAATTTTATTTTCTACAAACAGTACGCCTCTATGAGGCTTATAAATAAAACAAAAAACAGAATCGATTGATTCTGTTCTGTAGCCCGTAGGGGAATCGAACCCCTATCGCCAGGATGAAAACCTGATATCCTAACCATTAGACGAACGGGCCATAAAATACGACGATATTATAATATATAAAATAGAATAAGTCAATAGCCTTTTGTTGATAAATAAACAAAACCTCACCCCTAGCCAAGGGTTAGTTTTTTTGATAGAATAGTAATTACTTATATGAATCCAAAACAAACCAAACAAACTATCATCAATTTCATAAAGTCTCAGGCTGGCGACAAACCAGTTGTTTTGGGTCTAAGTGGTGGTCTAGACTCCTCTGTAGTGGCCTATTTAGCCGTAGAAGCCCTCGGGGCTGATAAAGTGCATGGACTCATCCTCCCCTCTTCTACGAACACTGAGGAAGACATAGTACTAGCTAAACATGTAGCAACGATCTTTCAATCTTTCAATCTTTCAATATTTGATATTCAACCAATAATTAATAACTACCAAAAAATTATAAGATTAAAAGATTATAAGATTATTGGAAACTTGAAAGCCCGTATCCGCATGACCTTACTCTATGCCAAGGCCAATGAACTAAATGGCCTGGTCCTTGGCACTGGAAACAAAACTGAAATCATGACCGGCTATTTTACCAAACACGGTGACGGCGGAGCTGATTTACTACCAATTGGCGACCTATATAAAACTGAAGAACGTGAATTAGCAAAATATTTAAAAATACCACAAGAAATTATTGACCGCCCTCCCACTGCTGGGCTTTGGGAAGGCCAGACAGATGAAGAAGATCTGGGTATAACTTATGATAAGTTGGATAAAATTTTAATAGCTATTTCCACCCAAGGCGGATCCTCCTTAGGAGGAGAGAATAAAAAAAACTTAGATGTTTTCAATCCTAATGATGTGAACTTAGTACAAAATTTAATAAAAAATTCAGAACATAAAAGAAAGTTAATTCCAATCGCTCACTTGTCATCCCGAGTGGAATGACAAACGAAAAATTATGAAAGCCCTATTCATCGGACGATTCCAGCCCTTCCATGCCGGCCATTTAGATGCCATAAAACAAATCTCCGAACCTGAGATAATTATTGGTATTGGCAGTTCACAATACAGTGGAACCGATGATAATCCTTATAGCTTTGAAGAACGCAAGCAAATGATTGAAAAAACCCTAAACGTCACCACTAAAAAATATAAAATAATCGCTATTCCAGATATTCATGATGAAAATAAATGGGTAGAACATGTAAAAAATATTGTCGGAAACCTTGATATAGTTTATACTGGTAATGACTTGGTAAAAAAATTATTTACCCAAAAAAATATACCGGTTAAAAAAATAAAAAAAAATATAAATATTTCTGGAACAAAAATTAGACAAAATTTAAAAAAATAAATTTAGATTATAGTATTATGAACAAAAGCCAATTAATTAAAAAATATTACAATCAAAAAAATAAGTTGACACTAAAAAACCCAGTTTATCTGCGCCAATTTAATAAACTTATTAAATTTATCTTAGAAGAAGACTTGAATAATATTGGTGATATTACCACTAACACATTGATAGCAAAAAATTTCACAGCCCATGCTGTAATTATTGCGAAAGAAGCTGGAATTTTGTCTGGAATAGAGGAAGTTTTGTATATTACAAAAAAATATAAGGTAAAAACAAAAGTTTTTAAAAAAGATAAAGATAAAATCAAAAAAAATGAAACAATAATGACCCTGTCTGGCGGAATAAAAGATCTTCTTGTAATAGAAAGATTGATTATCAACATAATCCAAAGGATGTCTGGTATTGCCACAAAAACCAATCGGGTGGTAAAGACTGCCGGCGATGGTGCACTGATTGTATCCACTCGCAAAACGCTTTGGGGACTTCTAGACAAAAGGGCGGTAACCGCTGGTGGTGGCGGTACCCATCGTCTTGGTCTTTATGATTTTATGTTGATAAAAGATAACCACCTCAATTTTATAAACGCTGAAAATTTAAAAAAGATAAAAACTTTTTGGGAGGTGGAAGTAACAAATGAAGAAGAATTGAAAATGGCTATCACAAATAATGCATCGGCTATTATGTTTGATAATTTTGCAAGCAAAGATATACAGAAATTAATCTCTAAATATTTTAATAAACTTAAAAATACTATCCTCGAAGCTTCTGGCATGATAACCGAAAAAAATATAAAACAATATGCTAATAGCGGTGTTGATATTATCTCTATAGGAAAACTCACTCGCTCTGCCCAAACTATTGATATTAGCATGAAGATAAGAAAATAAATATGATAATCCTCGGCATAGAATCATCCTGCGACGACACTTCTGTCGCCTTACTGGATATAACAGATGCTCCCACCCCCCTTAATCCCCCCTTCCCGACGCGAGGTCGGGACAGGCAGGGCAGTGGGGAAACTATAAAAATACTAGCTGAAAAAACTGCTAACCAAATTGAAATACACAAAAAATATGGTGGGGTCGTCCCAGAAATAGCCGGAAGGCTTCATGCAGAAAAAATTCTTCCAGTAGTAGAGGAAGTGATGAAAAATCAACCAAAACCTGATGTTATTGCTGTTACTTCTGGTCCGGGACTTATTACAGGTTTGTTAGTTGGTGTTGAGACAGCTAAAACTCTGTCATATCTCTGGAATGTACCAATTGTTAGTGTAAATCATATTGAAGGGCATATTCACTCCGTTCAAGTCAAAAGTCGTACCCAAGGGGCATCAGTATTCTCTGAAAAGTCAAAAGTCAAAAGTCTTAGATATCCTATTTTATCATTGGTGGCTAGTGGAGGGCATTCGGAAATTATTTTAAGCACAGAGGAAGGTAAATATGAACGAGTTGGTGGCACCCGTGACGATGCAGCTGGTGAATGTTTTGATAAGGTTGCGAAACTTTTGGGATTTGATTATCCGGGTGGACCAAAAATTTCTAAATTTGCTGAAACTGGAAATCCAAAGGCTATTAAATTTCCTAGACCAATGATTAATTCTAAAAACTTTGATTTCAGTTTTTCTGGATTAAAAACATCGGCTTTGTATTGGTTGCATGATCACAAATTGTCAGCGATGCACACAAGTCCTATTCAGCAACCAGCCGGAATTTTTGGTATACAAAAAGAAGAAATAACTATCAATGATTTTTGTGCCAGCTTTGAACAAGCTATCGTTGACTTATTAGTATTCAAAACACTAAAAGCAATAAAAAAATACCAACCCAAGACAGTCATTTTGGGAGGCGGTGTCAGCGCCAACAAAAAACTCCGTGAAACATTAAAATCTGAGATAAAATTACAATCGCCAAATTCCTTATTCCTTATTCCTTATTCCTTATATTCAATGGACAACGCCACTATGATCGCTGTCGCCGCTTATCATCACGCAAAAAATAAAAATTTTACTAATTGGCAAGACTTGCAAGCTAATCCGAATTGGAAGGTCTATGAAAAAAATACTTAATTACCAATTACCTAATTACTAATTACTTTTCTATGTCTCTCAAAATAATCGGTGGCTCCTCTCACAAACACTTCACTAAAAAAATATGTGAGCACCTCGGTGTTGAAGAAACCAAAAGCTCATCATTTACTTTTAGCAATGAAGATCGTTTTATTACTATTGATGAGCCCGTGCGTGGTGATGATGTTTTTGTAATCCAAACTCACAGCTCACCAGTAGATACACATATAATGGAATTGCTTATTTATATCAGAACTCTACGTGATGCTTCGGCCGAAAGAATCACAGTCGTCCTCCCCTATTTTCCTTATGCTAGATCTGATAAAAAAGACCAACCACGAATTTGTATTACAGCCAAACTAATGGCCGACATGTTGCAAAAGGCCGGCGCTGATAGAGTATTGATCATGGAAATGCACTCTCCACAACTACAAGGCTTTTTTAATATTCCCTGTGACCATTTAGTCGGCGCGCCCGATATTGTGGAATATTTAAAAAACAACTGGAATTTAGAAAATTATGTTTTAGTAGCTGGTGACAGTGGAGCGGCAAAAATGATGGAGTCTTATGCTGATGCCCTGCATTTACCGATTGCCATGATGGACAAAAGAAGATTGGGAAATGATGAAAAAGTAAAAATTAAAAGTGTACTGGGTGATGTCGCTGGTAAAAAATGTCTCATTATTGATGATGAAACCTTAAGTGGTGGAACTCTAATTGAAGATGCTAAGTTTTTGTTAGAAGAAGCTCACGCAATTGAAGTTGATGCTTGTTTTATTCATGCCAATCTCGGTGAGGGAGCTACTGAAAAATTAAACGACTCACTAATAAAACGCTTTTTGACCACTGACACAATTCCATCTGAAAACTTTGGACTGAGAGACCTAGAGGTAATATCAGTCTCCAAACGATTTGCTGATTTTATAATGAGAATTCATAAAAATGAAAGTGTTAAATCATTAAATGATATAACGTGATCAAATAACAAAATACAATTTCCAAATAAGTTCCAATTTCCAAGTTACAAATAGTAAATGTATACCTAAAATTGGAAATTATTCTAAGTAAATATATTCTTAAATTACTATAACCCTAAATAGTATGCCATACATCATACAAGCAGATCGAGATCGCCTTGATCCAAAAATAAAAGAATTAGCCGACACCATAAATATGGAAAGTCGAGCTGGTGAATTAAACTATACAATTACAAAACTATTACTCGCACTAAAGGGGGCTGGAAAATACAAAGATTATAATGAATTAATGGGGGCACTAGAATCAGCCAAACTAGAATTCTATCGCCGTGAGATCGCACCCTATGAGGATGTAAAAGTTGAAGAAAATGGGGATGTTTATTAACACGAAAACACCCGGCCTACCGGCCTCAAAACACTTGTCCGACTTTGTCGGACTCAAAACACCCTCCCGACTCGGTCGGGATTAAAACACAAAAACACTACTCGTTAAAGAAGAACTCTCTATATTATCATCAGGGATTAAATATAGAGAGTTTAAAATTAAAAGCTTTATTTTAGTCAAAACACTCTAGATAAGAGTGTTTTTGTGTTTTTAGTCCCGTCAAGGGACGGGACGAGTGTTTTGAGGCCGTTAGGCCGGGTGTTTTCGTGACTATTCCACTTCCCTAACCTCCAGCAAATTAACATGCCCCGCATGCCCAACCGGCTCGCCGGCAACCACAATTATTTTATCACCAGCTCCCACTACTTTTAATTTTTTCAATTCCAACACTGATCTCCCTATCAGCTCTTCAATTGTACGGCAAGGTTCCAATACAAAAGGCATCACACCCCATGATAAATTTAACTGATGCTTAACCCTCTCTGTGCTCGTTGAAACAACGATTGGAAGTTCTGGACGATAACGACTAATAAGACGAGCTGTCTCACCAGAAATAGAGGCAGCCAAAATTACTTTGGCCTCAACTCTTTCGGCCAATGTACGCGACATCTGACTAATTACATCATCTACTTTTGTTTTTTTATTTTTTGGTTCACGGGAAAGTAAATTATCGTAAACAGACTTTTCTGTTGTGATTATTATTTCACTCATAGTTTTAACAGTTTCCACTGGAAATTGGCCGGTAGCAGTTTCGTTAGAAAGCATTACCGCATCGGTATGATCAATAACAGCGTTAGCCACGTCAGAAACTTCAGCTCGAGTTGGTCTAGGATTATTCTGCATAGAATCCAGCATTTGCGTGGCAACTATCACCGGCTTAGCTGATTCCAATGCCAAATCAATCAATCTCTTTTGTACTAGTGGAACATCTTGTGCTGGGATTTCTATGCCCAGATCACCTCGGGCAATCATAATACCATCGGCCACTTGTAATATTTGTTCAATATTGGCAACTGCCTCACGTCTTTCAATTTTAGCAATAATTTTAATTGGCTGTTCTGATTTTAATCCCAATTCTTTTTCATACTCTTTTATTAAATAACGCAAATCTAATATATCCTCAGCTTTGGTTACAAAAGAAATAGCTACCAAATCAACCCCATGCTCAACACCAAATTTGGCATCTTTTTTATCTTTTTCTGTTAGAGCTCTGACAACCAATTTGCTATCTGGTACATTTATACCTTTGTGCGATTTCAATACCCCACCAGCAATAATCTGAGCTTTAATATTAGTTCCTCTGACTTCTAAAATATTCGCCTCAATTCTTCCGTCATCAAGTAATATTCTCTCACCTTTTTTTACAAATTTATGTAAATCTTCATAATCAATTGGGATCACACCGGTATGATAAATTTCAATATATGTATCAAACTTGACAACCTGCCCCAAACCTAAACCTACACCTTCTTCTGGTAAAACACCAACTCTTATTTTTGGACCTTGTAAATCCTGCATCACTGCAATTGGCTCGCCGGTTTGCTTTGCTACTTCTCTAATATTCTCAATTAGCATCTGATGATTATCGTGGGTGCCGTGTGAAAAATTAAGCCTAGCCACATTCATACCAGCTTTTACCATTTCTTTTAGAGTGTCCATGGACTCACAAGCTGGGCCAATGGTACAAACAATTTTTGTGCGTTTTTTATTAGTAGTCATAAAATTAGCGGTTACCAAATGCCTTTAAAATTTCTTGTAATTGACCAGATGAAGCTTGACCCAATAAATCATTAATCTGAGAAGGTGAGCCACTCGCCCCACCTAAAACACTTTGATATTGACTCAAAAGTCCTTCAATCAAAGGTGGTAGGTAAATAAAAGCCAAAATAAGTGGAATTAAAAATATTGCTAAACGTAAATAACTCCCAACTGCCATCAAAGTTAAGCGATGTTTTATTTTCTTGTTTTGTTCGTAAATTACCTGCGACCATTTGATATTCTTCTCTACTAATTCTTTTAAACTAGCTTGATCTAACTCGTCTAATTTTACGCCAATCTCAGGTTGTTCTTCTGTTTCTAATACTAAACTATTATTTTTTTTCTCTTTGGTTTTTTTTATCATATTTTTTTATTTTTAAAATCTATATTTTTTTTATCTCACTCTTGGTTAAAATTCTATCTGAAATAGGAACGCTTTTTCTTCTTTTTTCAAGAGAACGAATTTCGCTTTTAAACTTCCTAACATCCTCAAAAGAACGATAAATAGAAGCGAATCTAATGTAAGCAATTTTATCAAATTTACGCATATGTTTCATTACAATCTCTCCAATATCAGCGCTGGTTATTTCGCGTTTTTTCTTTTTTTGAATATCTCGTTCAATAGCAGAAACCATACGATCAAATTTTTCTTGTGTGTAGGGACGTTTAGCCAAAGAATGTAAAATCCCTCTTTCTAATTTGTTGCGTGAATATGACTCCCTAGCTCCATCACGCTTAACTACCATAATATCCAAAAGTTCCACTTGTTCTAAGGTGGAAAAACGATAATTACATTTTATACATTCCCGACGTCGGCGAATTACCATTCCTTCGTTGGAAACTCTGGAGTCTATAACTTTTGTATCCTTTGATCTACAAATTGGACAATACATATTTTTTTCACTTTAACACTTTATCACCTAATCACTTAATCACTTGAACACTTGAACACTTGAACACTTGAACACTCGGCCATTTAAATATTAGATAAATTTTATTACAGATTAATTATATATTTATATTACCATTTTTTCCATATAAAAACAAATCCTGTGTTCAGGATTTGTGATTAAGTGATACGGTAATAAAGTGATAAAGTGAATTATATATCCATTTTCTTTCGGATAAAGGCTGGTATTTCTAAATCATCGTTATCTTTATTTATATTTTTATACCCTTCTCTTCCTTTCCTTACTTCCTTTCCTTCTCTTTCTTCTCTTTCTTCATCTCTCTTTCCACCACCAAAACCAGAAACAGTTTTACTAATAAATCCTGGACGCCTAGGTAGATTCTCAACCTCATCATCTTCTTCTTTGGCAATTCTATTCTTTTTGCTCTCAAAAATACTATTGGAATAAAATGATTTACTAGCACCAAATAATGGTTTTGGTTCCTCTTCGGCTCTACCAATTTTTCTTTCTCTACCATCAAAACCTGTAGCCACAACTGTAATTCGCACGTCATCACCTAGAGATTCATCTATTACTGTACCAAATATAACTTTGGCATCATCATCGGCCGAACTAGTAATCACTTTGGCCGCTTCCGAAACCTCTTGCATACCTAAATTAGAACCACCAGTAACCGTAAACAATATTCCATTAGCTCCATCAATAGATACTTCTAAAAGTGGGCTTGAGATTGCCGCTTTAGCAGCTTCTACAGCTCTATTTTCTCCGCTACCCATACCAATACCCATCAAAGCCGAGCCAGTATCATGCATTATTGATCTAACATCAGCAAAATCAACATTGATAAGCCCAGGCACTGTAATCAGCTCAGAAATACCTTGAACACCTTGTCGCAGGACATCATCAACAATTTTAAAGGCATCCAAGAGTGAAGTTTTTTTATCTATTATTTGCAAAACTCTATCATTGGGAATCGTAATAATAGTATCAACATTACGAACCAGCTCCGCATAAGCCTTGTCAGCAATAGCTTTTCTTTGGGGACCCTCAAAAGAAAATGGTTTGGTAACTACAGCCACAGTCAAAGCTCCGGACTCGCGGGCAATTTCAGCTATTATTGGAGTGGCACCAGAACCAGTACCACCACCCAAACCACAAGTCAAAAATACCATATCCACATCTTTTAGAGCCTCTCTAATCTCATTTTGAGACTCTTCAGCACTACGCTTGCCCAATTCTGGATCCATACCAGCACCCAGACCACGAGTGACAGTTTTGCCAATGTGTATTTTGTGAGCTGCATTATTATGATGAAGAGCTTGAACATCTGTATTCATCGCCACAAAATCCACCCCTCTTATTCCAGATTTGACCATACGATCTACAGCAGACCCTCCGGATCCACCAACACCAATGACTTTAATTTTTGCAAAAGTTTCAACTTCTGGTTTTACTTGTGGCATATAACTTTGTTTTACTATCTTAATTTTTATTATATATACGGATTACGGATACCCGCAGGGCATTCCTCTTCGGGAATAATGCGGATCTACTGATACCACAGACAGAACTGTCAAATCCGTATATCCGCGTAATCCGTTATCAGTATATATTTTAAGATACATTAATAATAACGAAAACCAATTGAACAATATTTGTACTCAAAGACCTATCTTGTTTGTTCTTTAACATATGTATTTTATAATGAATAAACGCTCCTGTCAAGCGAAATCTGATAAATTGTGTATAAACATAAAAACACCACGGAAACGGGTGCTTATATGATTATGTATTTTCCGCCCGCGAAACGAATCCACCTCGGACGGAAGATATCTAAGAAGGTACTAGGGATCCAAACCAGGCTCTGACCTGCTTAGATACTTTATCTATGTTTTTTATTTTTATACCACCACCTTTACCATTCCCCCGTCGTAAATTTGACCCCCATTTTACCAGACCCACAGCCGTACTAAAAGATAAATCGTTTGATTTTTCACTTACACTACTAATATCTATTGGATATCCCAAAGAAGAAGGTAATTCCAAAATATCTTTTGATAAATCAATAATTCCCGGAATTTTAGCACCACCACCTGTAAAGATAATTCCTGCTGGTAACAAGCGACTCCGGTCTATTTTTGTTAGCTCTTCATCAATTTTTTCAAAAATTTCTTCCATGCGTGCACCAATAATTTCTGATACAAATTTTAGAGAAACCTCTTCACTAAATTCAGAACCTAAGTTTTCTAAATCTATTACATCTTTTTTGGTGAGACCAGTTGAAACACATTGACCATATTCTCTTTTTACTCTTTCAGCTACATCAATGGGACTTTTTAATCCAATTGCCAAATCATTTGTTACATGCTCAGACCCAATTGGTAAAACTACGGTATGTAATATTTCACCCTCTTCATAAACAACCATGCTAGTAGTGGAACTGCCAATATTAATTACTCCCACCCCCAAGTCTCTTTGTCTAGACGTGGTTACTGCCTCACCAGTTGCTAGCACTGACATGACTAAATCATCTATATCTATACCCGTACGATAGACAGCCTTGGTTAAATTATTTATATGTGAACTGGAACCCTGAATTATCTGGGTATCCACCTCTAAACGCACTCCAGTCATTCCTACGGGGTCTTTTATACCAGTTTGGCCATCCACAGCAAAACTACGTGGAATAACATGTAAAATCTCATAATTCAACGGTGTAGCAACGGCTCTAGCTGCCTCCACTGCTCGGGTAATATCTTCTTCCTCTATTTCACCATCAGACTTGGCCACTGCCACCACCCCTTTATTTTTTATGGAAGTGACATGAGGGCCAGATATTCCTACCCAGGCATGTTCTATTGGTACCCCCACCAATCTTTCTGCTTGTTCTAAAGCATTAGTAATTGATGAAACAGCCTCTTCTATACTACTAACTACACCTTTGGCAATACCTTCGGAAGAAACTTTTACCAAACCAACAATTTGTAAATCAGAATGACCACTACCACCCACAACAATTTTTCCAACCGCAACTCTAATACTACTTGATCCAATATCAAGTCCGGTAACTAATTCAATTTTATTTTTTTTTCTAACCATACAAACTAATAGAAGCTACTTGATAGTTTAACAAATTTATGAAATTAAGGCAAATAGATAAGGCCAAAATATTATAACACCTATAATTATTGATACCAAAGAAGCCAATAAAACTACAGCTGCCATGATATCTTTAACTATTTCTATTTGAAATGATAACCGTGGTTTCAAAACATCGGCAAACTTTTCCACAGCACTATTTATCAGCTCCAAACCTATTACTGAAAATATAAGTAGTAATAAAAGAACTAACTCGGCTCTCCCCACTTCCAACCACAAAGCTAAGCCAATTACCAAAAAACCCATTATTAATTGTATACGAAAATTTTGTTCATGCTTAAACACATAACTAACACCTCTACCAGCATCTTTAAAACTTTGTATTAATCTTTTTAGATTCATATTAGTTTTTTGACGATTTTTTCTTGAAGAGAAAACATCTTTTTGGCATCAATCTCTTGAATATGATCAAAACCCAAAAGATGTAGAACCCCATGCACTAAAATCCTAGCAAACTCCTCTTCAAAACTAACTCTAAACTCTTTGGCTTGATTTTTTATTTTAGGTAAACAAATAAACACATCTCCTAAATCCTGTTTTTCATTTTTGAAAGACTCTGTATCTTGCAAAGCAAAGGCTAATACATCAGTGGTTTTATTTACATTTCTGTGGGCATTATTTAATTTTTTTATTTTTTTCTCACCTACTAAATTTATACTTAATCCAAAATTTTTATATTTTGGAAAAGTATTAGAAATCAAAGAAACGACCTCATTGATATATTTATCACTAACTTTATTTTTTTTTACTGAACAAGTAATAACACAATCCATATTTTATATATTTTCTTGACTAGTAGTGACAGTATTACTATTTTCAGTGATTTCGTCTTCTTTATTCTCATCAAAATTAGGTAATGCTGGCAAAATCTCTTGATCAGGAATACTGATTATTGTTTTACTGGGACGAAAACTTTGTACCATCATCTGCATTATATGCCGATAAGAGATTAAATTACTAGAGCCGGGATTATAAATCAAAACATAAACTCTTTTATCATCTACAAAATAGGCCACCAAATCATCCTTTCTCTTCCAACCATCTTGTTGAAATTTATTTTTAATTTTTTGTAAATCAGAAAAACTCTGTCCTTTGGCTTTCTCACCAAACCAAGTCTGAAAAATAACTGTGGTTTCTTTTTCAAAGGCAACTAATTCTATATAATCACCAGTAATTGAACTGAATAACACTTGATTACCTAAAGTGTCTACTTGCCCGACTTGCCAAGCAACTGGATAATAAACTCTATACTGCCAAATTGGATTTATATATTCTTGAACCAAACCAGCATCAATAATTTTCATAGGAGCAAGTCCAGTTGGGTTATATAGATTATAAACTTCCTGACCATCATAAAATCCATCCCCATCTGTATCCCAAGTACCACTATCAGTATTAAAAACCTCCTCTTCAATATCTGTCAGTGCATCACCATCAATATCTGGAGAATTTATCAAGATTAATTTAGGAAATTCTAACATATCTTCAGTTATAGCAATCGTTGAAGTTACCACATCTTTGACAACCTCTTCTATTTTTTCTTCTACCACTGGCTCTACTTCTTCTATTATAATTAATTCCTCTACCCCCTCTAATTGCGACTCTTGAGTTGTCAAATCTTTGGTCTCAATAATTACCTCTTGCTCAACTTTTTGTGCCTGATTTATGTAATACCATGATATAAAAAATATAATTATAATAGAACAAAAAGCAATTAAGCTATACTTAACTATTTTATTTTGAAAAAATTTATTTAATCTCCCAGTATTACTATTTAATTTAAAAGTTTTCTTAGGATTATTTTTGACTTTTTTTACTACTTGTTCAAACTGAATAGTTGGGTCTTTGGCACCATAAAACTCTTCGGGAATAACCTGAATATTGTTTGATATTTTTTCTAGTTTTTTAATTTTCTTTTTTCCAAAACCAAACATAATTGGTATTTTTAAATAGTTATTTTAAATTTTTAATTTAATTAAGTCTAAATTACGGAATAAGTGTCATTTTGTAATTCGAGATAATTAGGTGAATTAGAAATTTACAAGACTTCTCAATTACTTTCAAAACTATACCCCTTCTCCCCCTTCAACCTCTTCAGCAGGTGGTTCAAATAATTTTCCGGGACCATCTGGATTATAACCATTTTTAATCTCAGCTCCATCTAAAAAGGTATCACCATCAGTATCAGGATTCAAAGGTTGGGTTTTCCAAATAGTTACTTCATCACCATCGCTGAGCTCATCACCATCAGTATCCCAATTATTAGGGTCTGTTCCGATTCCCAATTCTCTCTCGTCATCTAGACCATCACCATCAGTATCAATCGGTTCACCAAAAAGGATCTGATCATCAATAATATCTTGTTCCAAACTAGTTGTTTCCTCTGTCTCTTCTGTAATATTAGCAACGTCTTGATCTTCTGTAATAATAGATTCTTCTACTAATACAGTTTCCTCTTCCATTGTGTCTAAGTCAACTGGCGGAGCAATAACAAAAGCATCTTGCTGAGAGGTTGTTTTTATAAATGAATTATAAATCCACCAACCACCAGAACCTAAAATTACAACTGCCACAATTACGATTATTATACCAACAAGACCACGAGTTAGTGCTGGTTCTTTTATGGCATAAATATCAGCGGTATTACCTGCCGATATAGTTCCAGGAGGTGTTGGTTGTTGTATTTCCGAACTTTGTTCAACACCAGCAACATCTGGCATGGTAGAAAATTCCGGTCTTTGTTGGGTTGGCTCTCTCTCGGCAATTGGACGCAAAATTCCAGCATCTAGCGCACTGGCAGATGCTGGCTCAACAGCTTGTTCTAATGGTGTTGCTGGTTCAATTGGTTCTTCAACTGGCTCTACACCAGAAAACATATCTTCTGGCTCACCAATTGGTAAATTACTCGGCACCTGACCGGAAGTTTTTGGCATTTGATCATCAAACATAAGCTTTTATATTAATTTTAAAATAAGGATTAAGGAATAAGGATTAAGGAATAAATTTTGCTTATCTCTCAAAGAAACAGATACATAACATAGAGATAATGAAAATTACTAAGATCTTGTTTAAAAAATTGAAATGATTAAAATAATAATCTTCTTTATTTCTAAAAAATACTCCTTATTCATTACTCCTTATTCTTTTTTTTCTAATTTACCAGGACCTAGTGGATCATAGCCATTCCTTAATTCACTACCATCAGCATAACCATCACCGTCTGTATCGCCTTTTGTTGGATCTGTACCTAATTTTTCTATTTCAATCTTATCAGTTAAACCATCACCGTCTGTATCAACCGCGGAATTACTAGTACCCAATTCCTTTTCTTTATCATCATCTACACCATCCATGTCTAAATCATTTTCAGGATATGGTAGCTTTATGAAAACCTTCATTGCCTCACTTGGTTCTTCTATTTCTTCTTGCTGTTCAATATCATCTTCCAGATTAATATCATTTTTAATAATCTTTTCTTTTTTAAATACAAAAAACCAAATTGATAACAAAATTATAATTATAACTATTGATAAAACTATTATTTTAATTTTATTAGTCATAATTATTAGTTATTATATTCATAATACTCTCCAATACCAACATCACTAGATAAAAACTCATCAGCAATATCTATATAGAGATTATTGTTCTCTTTCCAAATATCAAAGGCATACCATTGTGCATCATTAACATCCTCCACAACTTCGTCATAAATCTTATCTAAATTATTATCCAAATTTAAATCTTTTAAAATAAACCCACCATCTGAATCTGATAACCCCAAATACAAATCTAAACTCCTTAAACCAAGACCCTGATAAACAGATGAAAATTCGTCATAGCCAATCTCTAGATATTGAGTAATATATCTATATTTTATATTATTCTCTAAACGTAAAACCTTTACATCTTGCCAATAATATTCACCTGCATCTTCATCTTGAATATCCAATACCACAGTCCAATATTTATTAATATCTGAAATTAAGGGATAACAATAAGCTATATTTTGTTGAATATCAACAGGTATATCAGAATTCTCATCAATACAACTAACAAAATTAATAAAATTATTACTATTTTTTTCTATAAACGGCTTAATTAAGGGACTATTTGATCCAACATCATAAACCTGTTCAACCACCATAATATCACCTGATTCAAAACCTGTCGGTGCTTCACCATTATAGAAAAAATTACTTGCGTCTACCTCATCAAATTCAGATATTAAACTACCAAAACCACCAATAGGATCTGGAATACCTTCCCAAACTCCCTCTTCAATTGTTTTTATTACCCCATTTTCATTATCATCAACAAGCACCACTTCATAACCACCTTCATCTTCATTATATACCAAATTAAAGACATGCCAAAATCTTGATGTCTGATTAGTACCTTTTTTAGAATTTTTTATTTCAAATACACGATATGGTTTATATATAGATAAAAGATCTTGTCCTTCCCTGTACTTATACAGCTCAACCGTAAGATTAGAATCATTATATGGCCAAATAGCTTTTATATCGGTATTAGAAGAATAAGGAACATTAGTCTGTTCAACCACAAAACCATAATTAAAAGTACTAATACCTCTCTTAGTAGTATCAATAGTTATTGCTTGTATGTAAGTTTTTTCTAAATTCCCTTCTTGGTGTACATATACACCATTATAGTCATAGCAAGACGATTCGTAATTAGTTTCACTACAGATATTACCTTCAACAGAAACTGTATTATACAAAATTATTGGATCGCCACCTTCTAAACCAAAACCCTCATTAAACACAGCTCCGGAGAATTCCACATCTTTGTCCTCATCAGTCCACTTCACAACTACACGAAAGGTGTCTTCATCTGGTACTGGTGGAGATATTGCATATTCATTTATGACTTCTTCACTTTCGTTTTTGACTAGGAAATCGAACATTTTGTTTTCATCCAAATGTGAGGAAGCTTGAATTGTATGCCGGTCAAACTGGATGGAATACCCCCTGCCAGAATTACCTCCACCAGCATTGCAAGCTAAATCTGTATTTATCTTATCCTGAAATTGCTGTGTATTATCATTATTCTGGTTAGAGATAGGTTTATTTTTTGAATCAACATATTCTTGAGTATCTTTACTATATATAAAATTCAAATAACTTAAATCTCCAATTGGCCAATCTATTGTATCATCACCACCAGTTAATACATTCAATATTTTTACCTTAGCCGATACACCACCATCATCTTCTGAAACAAACCCACAAGTAATACAATTATTAACCAGATCCATACACTGATTTTGACATAAATATTCACCTTCATTATCACAATTCATATTAACCTCAACAATAGAACCACCTGCAACGCTATTATATGATTTAATCTGACCAGCCACATTTTCACAAGCTTCATGAGTTCCAGCATCTTTATCTATAAAATCAATCTCTCCATTACCACAATAAGCTTCTGAATCAAATGTCAAAACTTCTTCACAGTCATTTGAACAATAGGTGCAAGATTTATTATATTCGGGTGTACATTTAATACCGTTATTATCTCCCATATCGCAGACTTCTACAAACTGTTTACCGCTAGAACAATCTTTGATTTCTTTTCCGGTTTCCTCATTTATACAATAAGTGCCATCAGCCACACCATTACCACAATATTTATCTGGTTTTTCTTTTTCTTGGTCTGGCAAAGACCCTTCATAAATTCCTTCACAAACCAATCTATAAGGCTGTTCATTTAAAATAGTATTAAGATCAACTCCACAACTATTTGTATACAAATCACTATTAAAATTAAATTCCACAAAAGAATCTGCACCGCCAGCTGGATAAACCTCCAGAGAATGACAGGCAAACCCATAAGCAAGACAGATTGCTTTACCTGTTGCTAGACTGCCCTCCTTACACTCTACAATTAAAGGAGATTCTAAACCCACAGTATGACCCTGATATTCTAGTTGATCTAACTTAGATTGGGAAAAACCTTCGTTTAAATACACATAAGTATATCCAGAAGAAGTGGTAAAAAATGGCCCAGCTTCTAAACAAGCCATATTCTCCTTCAAACAATCATTATTACAACCATCTTGATTTTTATCATTTCCATCATCACATTCTTCGCCCTCAATAGACTGCATATATCCATCTCCACAATAACCACCGTAACTTTGACAATCCCAAGAGCAACTGGCTTCTTTTTGTTTATTATATGCAGTGAAAATAGGAATACAATTACCTTTATCTGTAATGGGTTTATTAACATTAAAAGTTCCAGATACAATATTCTTTAATTGACTGACACTAATAGGTGAGTCATATACTAAAGGAGTTATTTGACAATCAAAATCAGTATTACAAACTATATCCAACTTATCAGCACAAACACCAGTATAACCAGTACAAGCATTTTTAACTTTTTCCTCTAATTGGTCATAAAAAAGTTCCAAAACAATACTTTCTTCTAAGCACATATTCGTAGAATCCTTACTGCAAAAACCAGAAGCACAGTATGTATCATTCAAATTAGTATCACCAATATTATCAACAAAACAACAATCCTCTTTGTCTTCTTCTAATGATTGCCATTCATCATCTACAAGAGGTCTATGCTCAATTACACAATCATTACACTCATCATGAGTACATTTATTAGAATCATCTGCCTGGTCGTCATTGCTACAATAATCTGGTACAGAACAACCAACAGCTCCAAATTCACAGGCATTTGTTTGTAATTCTTCATTAGTAAAATCTAACCATCGACATTGACTAGCAATACACAATGCTTTTTTACAACTACCAATACCCCCTAAATCAGAATAATAAATATCTGAACCAATTAAAGAATCTCCACAGTCTGCATCGCTATCACAAACCTGACACAAAGGTTTATCTTCATAAACACATTCATTATCCACACAATAATCTTCAGTACAAAAATCATCATCATTACAATTATCATTAGAAATACAACCAACACAACTATCATAAGTTTCGGAAATGTATAAACCTGGATCACAGCTATGACCGGAATTATTGCGACACATGCTTAGCTGTGGATTCTTTTCAATAACACTATCTAACCAAAAAGTGTTAACACAGTTAAAAGTAAGACAAATATCCCTAGTACATAAAATCCCATCTTCACAATCCGAATTCTGTTCACAAGATATCGCCATTGCTACATCCACATTTAAAATCTTACGAGCAAATTGCTGACTGGCAATAAACAACTTATCAAAATAATTATTACTTGCAAACTTACCAAATAAACTATCTTCTTGTTTTTCAAGATAGGGAGCCAAAACTATCTGATCTTCTAAATCCAAATAATCATCATAAATATAGCCATCCTCCCACTGTACAGGACAATCAACCGTTAAAAAGCCTTGTTTGTATAAGATATCACCTTGCCCAGGATGAAAGAATATAAAAGCTTGTTTATTAGGTAATTCAGATAAATCACAAAACTCTAAATAAGGTTCACCTGCATCATAAATCCCATTACCGTTATTATCAACATAATCTTTTTCATTATTACCACAATACTGGCCATGTAAACCTTGACAGGCACCAATCAAAACACCATTTTGATCGACACTATTTTCATCAGCACAGTGACCATAAGTGCCATTTAAAGCCCCGTCATCGCATTTTTCACCAGTTGCGCCACTACCCTCAACTATACCATTACCACACTTATATATCTCTTGACAAGATCCGTATTCCCAATTACAACTATCATTACAAGAAGCAACGGCCATGTAACCCTGATTACATTCTTCCTCATTTTCACTTTCTAAAATAGCTACCTCACAGGCGATGGTAGATACACCATAAAAATAATGAACATCTTCTATATTAGAACAACTAAAATTATCAATTTCATCTGGATCAAGGAAAAAATCGTTATTAATATAAAATATTTCAGGATTAGTAGACAAAGTTTTCAACTCTTTATCCTCTGGACCATTAGTAAGATAATTTTCACAATCAAATAAACTAGAGCATTGAATAATTTCTGGTTCTCCGTTAGCAACATCACCATACAGCAGATAATTATCATATTGGCATACTTTTTCATCCAGTGCTAAAGGTACATTATACTGCGTATCACCTAAATAAAATACAGACACAGGACAATCCACATCAGTACCACATTCTTTTTCAACCAGTTCATAATTGCATTGCCCTGACTGAATAACAATATAACCTAAATTAGACTTTTTGGTCTTACCTGGCGGATCACACTGCTCTCCTGGATTCACAATCCCATCACCACATTTTTCACCAAAAGGAGAATAAAGGAATCCAGGTTCACACCAAGGATCAGTCGTGAAATAATCTTCGTCAATAAAATATTCTACCATTGGACTATCTAAATCAAAATATTCCAAAGGTCCATGAAGCCTATAAAAGCCTGTAGAAGAAACAAATTCATATTCATATACACTAGAAAAGACTGGGCAATGATAAGTAGAGCTAACAGCATTCCAACAAGTATAGCTATCAATATTATTATCAATAATTTCCTCATTATCAAAATTACAACCAACCCACATATTTATTTCATCTTGAGTACCAAAAGTAGACCAAGAATTTGGCCACCTAGACACGGTATAGCCTGGTAGATAGGTGCCTGACTTTAATTCTGGATATTCAAGCGGATCAATTATTTTGTTTTGTAATTCAGCTATCTTTGGCAGTCTAGCCAAATCTCTAAACATCTTGGTCTTAGCTATAGAACAAGTGCCATTAGTACCTGGCAATTTGTTTCCAACTGAATCACGGCAATCAAAATCAGTGTTACAATCCGTAGCTATAGTTGCAAGAGCATCTAAATTACCATTGGCATCTATATCCATACATCTGCCATGGTCAGTTATATTTGTATTAAATTCAATAGAATTAAGTATTTTTTCAAACATCTGAAGTGTATTTTGCTGAGCATCTTTATTAACACTAAACAAATATACATTACTATAAATATCACCGCTCAGAGTCTCATTGAGGGCATTTATATAGTAACTTCTGCCATCAGTTAGACCATTATAACCAGCCAGCTGAATTGGTTGCATGGCTGATACATTATCAAACCTCTCCGCATACCACTGAGAAATAGACTTGGCAGCAAACTCACTAGGATCAGGAGAATTTTTGAAAATTTGCACACCAAATATATCGTCGTTTTTATTGTCATTAAAGAAAACATAACTCCATAGACTATCTTCTTTTATAGCATCACTAAAAATTATACCTTGGTTAATAGGAACACAGAGGTCTTTATAATTATTAAAATATTTAAAACAAGTTAAGCCTAAATTATCTTGAGCAGAAGAGATATCTAAAATCCTATAAGTTCCATTATCTAAAGAACCAATGTAAGCATAATTACCAGCTACATCAAAGGTATTTACATATGATGGGGCTGCATAACTTAATACTTGAGAAAGATTAACTCTATCAAATATTGAAAATTTATCTATACCAAAAGATATATAAATAGAATCGGAATCAACTTTTAGTAAATTTGGTTCAGATAAGAAAGACAGTATTTCCTGAACTTCCTCTCCGAATCTGATCCTATAAAGTTTACCGTTGTTATTACTTTCATAAACTGTAAAATAAATTTCATCACCTATAAAATCTAATGATTTTGGTGTTCCAACAACTTCCACTTTTGTTTCAAATATCTTATCTTTTACATTAAAAATCTGCAGAGAAGTTGTATTATCTCCTTTTGCTGATAGTATTACAGCGTAATCAATTCCACCAAATTGATTTAATACTATTTTTCTAGGTTCAAATGCTAAGTTGATTTTATATTCTAAGGCATTACCTAAAGAAAAATTTAGATCTTGAATATCATTTTCAAAATTATCCAAATTGTAAACACTTAAATTACCATCTGTACCTGAATCTGATATAATATATAGCCTATCATTAAAAAATATCAAATCTTCTAAATAGCCATCAAGCCAATCAAGACTTTTTATTTTGACTAATCCACCACCCTCTTGACTAAAAATATTTAATATTTGACCATTTGAAACATCAGAAACAACGAACATATAGTTATCTCCCATCAATTCCATGGTTTTAGCTCCTTTTAAACTAACATTAGCCAACATTTGTGGATCCTCTAGATTAGACACATCAGCCAAAAGAATACCATCTTCATTTGGTCCATTATAAATTGAATAATGATATCCAGAATCGGCAATTATCTCTTTTATTTCACCAAAAGAGATGTCAGCCTTTTCATAAACAACCAACTCAGCAGACGCACTACCTAGACAATCATTATTATCTTCACATTGTATATATTGTTCACCATCTCCCAGATAAACCTCGCTATTTTTCCAACAAAGTCCTTTATTATTTGGTAAATTTATCTCACCAACTCCAGGAATATCGTACAGATCTCCTACACAATCAGAATTAGAATCACAGGAACTATTACTAACTCGGCAAGACTTAATTATTGGACCATCGCCAAAACCCTCGGAAATAAATGAAATCGGCTCACTCAAATAAGGCAAATCATCCACTGTGGTGCCAGAAAGACCAGCATCAGCACAGTAGCTAAAACTAAAATTATAAATCCCATCTTTAAACTCACTCCATTGATTATTAGCCTGTCTGGCTGGCCATGGATTTTCACAAAAATTAACTTCTAAATATGTAGTACCAGTAAAGATTCTGTTTTTGTCGCTTCCACCTTCAGTATCAATATCTTCAGTTATCTTTACATTGGCAACTGCCAATAAACTGCCTTCTAGATTATTAACAGTAAAAGTAGCTGGTGCACTAGTGACATTTGGAATATCCACTATATCGTGCCCCTGTGGTTGCCAGGTCAGAACCCAATTATATTGGCCAGAAATTTTGGTGATTTGTTGTCCGGTCTTAGTTTTGGTAATAGCATCAAACTCATGTGAACTATTTGGCGTATCAAATAAATATTGATCAGGATCAACTTCTACGCTATCAATTTTACAAACTTTGGAACCAGTATAAAATACAATTGAATCCTCTAACATACTAAAGGCTTCAGTTGGATCATTTTTTATACCAACACCACGAATATCAGTTATGCCTTTGTTACCACCCTTTAGATGTAAGGCAATAAATGAATCAGTTGGTAAAATTGTATTTAAATAAAGTCTAACTTTGCTACCAATAACTTTATCGTCATCATCATAAACTTTTACTACTTCTGGAGTAGCTGTAACATTACCAGCACACCAGACTACAACATCATCTACATCTTGAGTGGTGGCAAAAGTATTTTGAGCAAAAATTCTAACAAAGAATCCTTTTATAAAATTCCAAATTTTTTGGAAAAATCCTGGAGCTTCATTTGCTTTGGCAATTATTTTTGTATTATTAATTAAATCTGAAACATCATCCAAACCATCTTCACTACATAAATAATCTGGATCTTCATGACCAATCGCTATTACAAAATTATTTTCAATGGATTTTTTATCAATTTCATTCTCAAATTCAAACTCTAGCAAAGTATTAGGACAAACTTGCTCACCCTGTCCTGGTAATCCAGCGCCGTCAACCGGATAACTAGCAATTTTATAGGGTCTTTCATAACAACAAGAATTATCAGCCACACCATAAGTTTCTGGTTTACTAACAGCTTCTTCATAGGGACACTCATTGTAAACAAATTTTTCTGCCCCAATTGCTGGACTAGCATATTCTTCATAACCACAAGCAATAGAATAATCACCTGTGCCTGTAGTTTTAGCATCAGATTCTAAAGCATAAGCCTTGCTCTCACCATTTTCTATACCAAAATAACTCTCAACTGTAGTTTGAATATAGGTATTTTGGGATAATGTCACTGGATCAACTTCACCCTCACCAACAGCATAAACTCGCTGAACAGCATTACCAGTAATAACACCTTCATTTACAACTGCATCTTCATCTTCACAAAAACCAGACTCCCCCATTTCTACTTTACCATCACCACAAAGTGAAGCATTAATATACAAAATTGATGATCCAGCCAAGGTACAATCTTCATTACAACCAGGTGTATCAACCAAACAACGCATGCCTTCTTTATTATTAGTAGTTTTTTGAGGAATGCTTGTTAATCCACAAATATTTCTTAGAGTACATTTATTTGTACAATAATAACTTGGAGTTGAAGTAGCCAAAGAACTGGTTGTAATTGAATCAACCATGGAAGTAATAAATTCCAATCCAGTATCAGTTATCTCACATTCTTCACCACTTTCTAAATGACCATTACCACACCAGCTAACAGCTTCACTACATTGATCAGCATAAGTGGGATTATTATCACACCAAGCTCGTGATAATTCAGTACCAAGATGTAAACAATTAGCAGAACAGCCTATAGATGCTTCGTTTTTTGGTCCACCCATTTTATTTATATCTTCTAAACTAAGACCCAAGTCGCAATCTTCTCCATCAGTGACAGTACCTGATCCACACCACGGCACGTTAATATCACCAGAAAATTCTTGCGAAGAACCCATGTTTAAACAATTTTGACTACAATATTGCCATTTAGTTTTATCTCCACCCGGATCACACTCTTCGCCGACATCTTTATCCAAATCTATATTACCACATTCTAAATTAATTGAATCACTTCCTGAGTTACTATTTCCCGGACGCAAGCAATTTAAAGTACAACTAACTCCTACTTCTTCATCTTCATCTGGATCAGCAATATCACAATCTTCACCCGGATCTACTTTTCCATTACCACACAAATACAAAACCTCAGTAGATGTAGAAACATTACTACCTTTCAAAACACAACCTAGATTACAGTATGGACTTATACCAATGCCAAAAGAAAAATTAGTTACAGTCGCTACATCTGGATCCCCTGTATCCCAACTCCAACCATAGGACCAAGGATTTAATTCTTGCCCCATTGAACTACATTTATCTGCTTCGGAACGTGGAATAGCACTATATTTGGTCTGTTCACCAATAATAATAGCAGTAAAAGGATTTGGTGATACATCTACATTATCAACCGCACAAGGACTTGGATCGCTATTGGTTCTAAACTTCCAAACAAAATCTTGTTCCATGGCTTTACCAAAAATACCTTTTGAGAGAATACCTTCGGCTCTAACACCATATTCTTCACCACCCTGAATAGATGCTAAATACCATGTAGAAGTGGCTAATAAGCCGGATGATAAATTAGTCCGTAAAAAATATTTATCAGAAGTTTCAGATATGATAACATCTTCATCCGAAACTTCAACAGGAATAGGAAGAGGAAACAAACACTTTTCATTAATACACTTAAATAATTTTAATTTACTCTCACCACCTTGATATTTATACTTAACTAATGCCATTGGTCGGCTAAACTGTGCCCAAATACTGCTATTAACACAAGCCTCGGCACAATTTGGTCCATAATCAATCACTGTTGGTGGGTAAACTGAAATAGTTGTAGTATTACTAACAGTTATAACAGTCTCAACATCTTCACCAAGATTTTCTTTTTCAATTATAAACTCGGTAATACTACCTACTAAAGGAAATTTAAATGAACCTGCTGTTTTTGGAGCACCTACAACAAAACTAGTTTCATAGAATTCATTAGGTTCAATATAATTAGCAGTAGAAATTGGCTCATACACATTTTCTCCTAACAAATCATAAATTTGAAAACCAGCTTCATTGTTTACAATACGATAATAACCATTTTTCCAATCTGTTAAATCGTTTTCATTATAAGTATTAATCGGATCTATAACTTGACTCCATAAATTAGACCTAAATTTTCTAGTTCTCTCTCCGCTATCTACAGAATATTTATCTTCAATAAAGAAATTATTTTTCCCATCATCATATATATACCGATAAGCGAAATAATAATCAAATCCTTCTACGCCTACATAAGCATCGTTCATACTAGAAGTCGCTATTTCATCCAAAGTATATTTTATATATATTTCATAATTTTCAAAATTAACAAAATCAGAGGCCTCAAAATCTTCTATTTCCAAAGCAGTTTCTGTGCTGGTGACATATAAACCAGCCAACTTCCCGGCATTTTCCAAAACATTAACAATCTCTTTTCCATAACTAAATGACGGGCTCACAATACCAGTTGACGCTGTCACTGGAATCCCAACATGTTCTTGCAAAGCATCTGGATTTACCCGACTAGTAGAAGTTGGTAAATAACCATAAGGGGTAACATTTAACTTCAAAACGTTATCATCAGTCTGCCATTTCCAAGCATACTGATCAGCACTCAAAACTATACATTCTTTGTCACTAATACCCCAAACAAAATAATATAATGGATTCGGTGGTAACCCGTCCGGACTAAATAATTTACCCAAATAATGAGTGGTATAAGTTTTAGGGTCTATACTAGCCGATGACATCTGACAATCAAAATTACCAGTCTTAAAATCAAATGAATAGGCTGTACTTGTACTACCAAAACCAATACAATCATTTACTCCGTCAACTATACAAGTAAGATTATCTGAAATTTCCAAATTATATTGTTGAGAAGCTAGTTGTCCAAGATTATCTGGTTGAGGGTCTGACTTTATATCTTCGCTAAGCTCTACCCGATACCAAGTACTCGTAGCCAAAACTCCGTCTGGTGGAATTTTTCTTATTTCCAAAACATTTTCTCCATTTAAAACAGGAAATCCTTCGTAAACAATAACCTCACCATTTCCATTACAATCAGGTTTAAGACCACTACCACAATCATACATTTTTACAGTATCACTATTGATTGTGTTAACAGCCATTGGTATATTAAATTTGACAGCAATTACTGAATTGGTACAGGCTGACTCACCAGTTGACTCCCACAAAGTGGATGGGGTTGGTGAAGGATAAATTTCATCAAAACCATTTTTATTCCAATTTTTTTCATCACATTGTTCTAATACTCTTGGTCTAGCATTTATCAGACCAGTGGAAAAACGCCACACATAACCAGCATCACGTGACTCACCAATACAGGCATATTGATTTAATTTCCATTTACCTTGATCTGGACCTTCGGCTTCACAACATTGATAACCTGACATAGAAGCTGTGATTTCTGCACTAGCACCACGACAATCTTTGACAGTATATTTTACACTATTACTATATCTGTCACCAACTCCAACCCTAATCGGACCAGATACCATACTAGTACCATCTACTTTGGAACCCTTAACTATATATGGAATATTTGTTTCTATTTCTTGTTTAGTTATTTCACCTTGAATACTATACACTGGAAAAACACCATAATTAGTATTCATCCAAGTACTCATAAGAGTAGAACTAGCGCTATTTATCCAAAAATAAACATCAGTGTTATCAATTGGTGAAGTAAAGTTATCACCATAGATCTTTATGGTATTATCACCAAGACGAGGGGCTACACCTGAATTAGGGTCTATTTTACAAATACCCGGATAAGGATCACCATCTATAATATCAAATGGTTGTTCTTTTACTTCAGCATCAACAATTATTCCAGATGTATAATCACCCTTACTATTACGTAAAGCTAAGAAGTAAGTACTAGTGGACGTATCCAAAGGTACTTTGGCAATAATTTGAGTATTAGTCCAAGTATTACCACACGCAAGTGGAAAACCTAATAAATCAAGTTGTGTACAATCTTCGTCTTCTTCAGCTTCAGTGGGGTTTTTTGCACAATCCTCGGCTTTTGCAGTTGAACTAGCTATAAAAATATAGCCTCCAGCATTACCAAACCCAAAACCAAAGATAGTCACATAACTTCCTGGGGTAGTGGTAGTAGGATTAATTTCAGTTATTACTGGCTTGATAACAGGAATGTTTGGATCTAAAATTTCAAATTTAATACTATTGCTCTTTTTTCCAGCCACTAAAACACTTACCGCTGACTCACCAAACAAATTTATATCTGGCACATTAGCAAAAATCTCTTTTTCAGACCATGGTCCGTGTGGAACATCCTGGTCATCAAAATATAGCAATCTACTAACACCATCGGAACCTAAACTATTACCAACTATTTTTATAGCAGTCCCAGGTTCACCAGAAGTAGTACCTTCGGCAGTTACATCATCAGGAAGTGTTTTTACGCTACAAAGACCGGGAAGTTTTTGATCATCTTTTTCAAATAGCCCTAAATCTGGACCATACTCATCATTAGTAGTATCGCCAACTTCATCATCATCTTTTATAGAAACCCTAATAGCCCCTTTAACACCTTGTGGCCAAGCATCATCACCTGGCAATTCTATAATTATATAATTATCTTTCCAAGTTTTACCACAATCAGCATCTTTAACAATGCTTATAGGAAGAGCATTGGCCCACTCTTCACCTAAAACCTCTCCATCACCATCTTGATCTATGGCAAATTTTACCTGCCCCTCTTCTTCACCAAAATTATAACCAAAAATACTAACCCAATTGCCACTGGCACCATGCATAGGATCTACTTCAACTATCTTTGGCCATGGCGTACAAATATTATTGACGCATTTGTTGTTATATACACATTGCCAATCTTCGGTACATGGATCACCTGGACCACCACCACAAAGATCTTCATTATTATCAAGATCATCATCAAAACATACGTCTGGTAATAGAGTATATTCTTTAGTTGTTTGAGAAAAATTACTATCAATATCAATTGCATCTAAAATCAAAGTGTAATGAGTTAATTTTTCAACATTAAAAGAAGTAAATAGTGGATAAGAAAAATCAAAAGGATCTTCAATTGGCACATCAGAACCATCTATTATTCTTGGTCCATCATAATAATCAGCTGTATTCTCTATATCTTCATCTAATACCTCCTTATTAATTTGTATGCGATAAACCCCCAAACCACTATTATCTGTTATTTCTGAGGATATATTATAATATTTTCCAGGTTGCAAATAATCATCAGCACCAACATTCAAAAGACTCAGACCGTCTCCAAACTCCGGGGCTTGTTTGTCAATTGTCTTAATATTATTACCCGATTCACTCCAAGTGACACCACCACTAGTTTCACCATGGTACTCGCCATCAAAAAAATCACCGACAAAAGTACCCTCTCCTTCTTCAAAATGATAGCCAGCGTATAATCCATCATAATTATTACTTTCTCTAACTTGTGACAACTCTAAAATTTCCTCTAGTGACAATACTTTCTCATAAATTCTTACTTCATCCAATTTACCCTTAAAACTATATTCATCATTATTAAGTGACTGGGTACCGCCAAAAACAAGTTGTCCACCAAATTTATAAAGTGGATAATTATCTGGTAAATTTAAATTACCAACCAAAGCACCGTCAACATATATACTCATGCTATCGCCTGCATAAATAGTCGTAATATGATGCCAAGTGCTAGTACTAATTGGAGTAGCTAGAGATTGTTGATCAGCCTTTTCTTCTTCCTCATAAAGAGTTGGGTTATCTCGCCTGACACTAAATTTCAATCTGTTATTATCTGGATTATCATTTTGAGTATAATATACTAAATATCCAGCACCAGGATTTCCACCAGTAAAATTGTCTATTATATACTTATGATTCCAATCCCCCACTTGCTCATCTATATACACCCAAAAAGAGAGAGAGAAATCATTCACAAAATCAGCTGTACTTGTGCCATTTATAAAAACTCGGCCGTCTATACCATCAAAATCCAAATAACTAAGACCGGTTGCGCCATCTTTTTCTCCCACTGTAAATTCACCTATCGTTGGAAAAGTACCACAATCTGTTTCTTCTTGTAGAAGATAGCCTTCTACACTTTCTAGATCAGGTCTTACTTCTACCCGATAATTACCAAAATCAAGACAAGGAATATTCTCACCAGTATCTTCATCAGTACAAAATTTATCACCAATATAAGTAGCTTGAAGCAACCTCCTATCTTCGCCATCTATAAATTCAAAATAAAAACTTGTAGAAACACTTTGGGTTTTATATTTAATATCAAAAATTTCATCGGGAGAAAACTTATCATTACCAGCTACTTTTTTATTAAAAATTGCCCTGATAACAACATTATTCATGCCAGTATTATCTGTCACCGGTGTAATACTTTTTACTACAAAATAATTCTTTTCTTCTAAACCTGTGTTACAAGATTCGTTGCCACCACAATCATAATTATAACACTTACATTTGTTTTTTTGAGCATAAGAATCATCCTGACATAAATTAGGTACACCATCCTCTGGTATTGCACCCGTCGCCTTGCCTAATTGCATAATAATAAACTGAGCAATGGAAAACGAAGATAAAATTATTACCAAACCAATTGTACCATTTATAAGAATCTTCTTGGCAGTGCCAATTTTTTCTTCATTGCCACCAGCTGTCATATAAACAAAACCGCCATAGAGCATAATACTAACAGCAATAATTCCCAATAAACCCAGAACAGCTCTAATTATCTTAGCAATTGTTATCCTAATGTCTTGACCACCCAGACCAGTCCCCTCACCCACCTGTTCCAAACCAAAAACATTACCCTGGGCAAAAGCAAAAGACAAAAACAAAAAGCTTCCTAAAAACAAAATGCTTAGGAATGAAAATAAAAATGCTTTTTGCTGTCTTTTCATAGGTTAATTAAATTCTGATGGAACAGGATCATTAGTTAGAAGGTGTGGAATTCCCTGTTGGTTCTACAACAACACTTGCTTCTTTTAGAAAATCAATACAAGTAGCAGTGTCTGGTTGTAACTTGTAACTAGAACCTTCTGTGGTCTGAATACAACCAGTATCGGTGCTAGATACAAAAGTAACTGGCACACAATTAGTTATACTACCTTCAATAATATTTCCAACATCATCATATTCTATACTACAAACAGGTGCCTCACCCGAACTATCGGCATCTGGACCATAACCCGGATACAGGCAATTTTGATTTTCATCAGTTACTTCGCTGGGAACTTTTGGAAAATAATAAAAATCATAACCATTGGGACCAAAATCGCGATGGAGTAAACGGGTCTGGGTTTTTTCTTCACTTATATCTGAAATATCCCATTCCCAAATATTATCCAAACAACGTTTGTCTTCATCACCACCATTGCCAACTGAAAAACAAGAACCAATTGGATAATAATTTCTAGCTTCTTTTTCAATTTTATTTCCAAGCTCATCCAAACTATCATCAGGATGTTCAACTATTTTTAAATAATCCATGGTGCTTAGAAGCATAACTTTACTAAAATTAATTTTAACTTCAGCCTTTTCTGAAACAGCACCTTGATCTAGATTAGGTAACACAGCTTCAATAAAAGGAGCTTCACGATCAATTATATTCCTCACAGAAAAACGCCAATAATAATCATCTGGCACGGCCACATTATCTACTACTTCTACCAACTCTGGATCTTCACCTATACCAATAAACTTGGTATCTACACTACCATCATCAACGCTCATCTTACCTCTTGGTGGACGATCTTGAGCCGAACTATCATTATTACCATCAAGGCCATTATCAGCTGTATCTGCCACACCCGTCAAAGGATAGGAAGCAAAACCAACACCATTTGGCAAAAGCAAGGCAGTACGTAATAATACTCGGTAAGGATTAGAGCATTCCAAATCATTTACATTACAATCTATTGGCAAACAATACATCATTTCGCCACAACTATTGTAACCACATTCTTCATTTGATATAAATTGAACAGTTCTATAGCCGTTGGTAATTTTCCATTCACCAGGTACTACCTCTGTTTCTTTGGTAGGTTTTTCTCTATTTATTATAATATTATCAAATGGAGTAGATGTGCCAAAAACACCCTGCACAGTTAGAGGATTCATTGCTTCACTAAAAGTAATCTGAATCACCCGATTACGAGGAATCTTTAAATCAGCAAACAGAGGTCGGGCCATTGTTACATAAGGTGGCTCAAAATCAAAATTAGTATCAGTCTGAAACTCCCATAAATAATGACCAGAAAATGAACTAGAAAAAACACTAATATCAGTATCACCTGCTGGAACTTTTTTCAAAATTTTTCCCCGCAAATCCACCGAATACCAGACATCATCAATATCACTACCAATTGGTTCAAGTGGCTTAAATACAAAAGTCGTAGCATTGCCCTGACTATCATAAGTTGTCATAGCTGCCGCTTCAACCAAGACTTCATCTTGATCATTTGATTTATAAATTTTTACCGAACTGGTTACTAATCTATCACAATTTTCTTTGTAAAAATTATCCACATAATCATCTTCTAGACAATCACCATAGATTGGAACACTTCCTTCAAAATCACAAGTTGTAGTCGGGGTAGTTCCAGTTTCATCCCAACAAGAATTATTACTATTCAAAATTAAGCTAGTTGGATCAACAGGCTCAGCAAAAGTAACCATGATAGAAGTATTGCGTTTAACTTCAGTCTGGTCACGCATTGGATAATGATCTTTTACAATTGTTCCTAATGCCCCACTACCCGAATAAGTATTAATATATGGTTTTTTAACAAAATCTGATGGTGTGCCCATTTGTGATTGACCTGAAAGCATATTGAGCAGAAATTGAACAATGGCAACTGATGATAAAATTATTACCAAACCAATCGTCGCATTTACAAGAGTCCTTTTGCCTTGTAAAACTTTTTCTTCATTGCCCCCAGCAGTCATGATAAGAAAACCAGCATACATCATGATGACTAAGGTCATAATACCCAAAAGACCCAAAACCGCCCTGATAATTCTAGCAATAATAAGTCTAATATCTGTACCTGGTAGCACCAAAGTATCACTCACAGGTTCTAATCCAAAAGTATCAGGAGCATTCACATAGGCTCCGGGCACATCTGCCTGAGCCATAGCCGGAGCTAAATTTAAAAATAAAAAAACTACCACAAATAGACCTATAGCCAAAATGGTAGTTCTTTTAAGACTTTTATTTGTCATAATCCAAGTTAGCATGTTCTTGGAAATAATAAAATAATATTATAATGTAATTCTATTCCCCACCTAGAAAGCGCATTACCATTTCTCTCACCCGACCGCCATCAGCCTGACCTTTGGCCACGCTCATAACGGCTCCCATTACCTTCCCCACATCACCAGCCGTGGTCGCGCCCAACTCAGCGATTTTCTCATGAACTATTCCTTCCAAAATCTCATCGCTCATCTGTTTTGGTACAAATTCTTCTAAAATCTTTAATTCTGATTCTGTTTTATTAATCAAGTCCTCACGACCAGCTGAATTAAAATCTTTTAGAGCATCTTTTAGTTGTTTTATTTGTCTGGCAATTAATTGTTGAATTTCTTCATCATTTAATTCGCTTTTTTTATCAATTTCTGCATTACGGACAGCTGACCAAACCATTCGCAAAACCGAAAGACGGAGCTCACTCCTGCTTTTGAGAGCTTCCGTCTGCTGTTTAACTATCTCACCCCTCAAAGACATAGAATTATCTTTTTCTCTTAAATTTATTAAACTTGTCTTCTTCTGGTGGTAATTTACCAGTTTTCCGCAAGTAATTTATCTTTGAAACTTTTTTAGAATGCTGGACAGCTTGCATTTTTTGCAAGTTTTTACTTTTGGTAGGCTGAAAAAATTGCACTTTTCTAGCTTGCAATAACTTTCCAGATTCCATCCAACGTCTTTTTACTCTTCTAATAAAGGCTTCAAATGATTCTCCTTTTTTTCTTTTTATATCTGACACAAATATTCACCTCCTAACAGTGAATTTACTACGTAAACAAGATATTTAAACTTTTACCTTGCACGCAATTTATTTAATTATTTCTAAATTGATTATACAACAAAAATTAAAAAAAGTCAAACAATTATTCTCTTCAATTTTTTGTCTAATTCGGTCTTCAATTTCTTTTGATCAACAATCTCTTGAATGCCTGATTCCATATCTCTAATGATAATTGTCTTGTCTTGAACTTCTTTTTGTCCGATAATAACACAGTAGGCACATTTTTGTTTGTCTGCCAACTCCAATTGGGCTTTGAGAGCAGTTTTACCAAGATTATGACCAACTATAATACCATCGCGACGTAAATTTTCTATTATGCGTAATGCCTTCATCTTTGCCTGTTCACCCAACTGAGCAAAAAATACTTTTGATTTAATATCTTCCAGAATTATTTTTCCTTCTTCAATTTGTTTGCGCCAAACCAAAATAACTCGTTCTAATCCAATACCAAATCCACAAGCTGGTGTAGGTTGCCCTCCGAGTTCTTCTACTAACAAATCATATCTACCACCACCACCCAAAGCATCTTGTGTCCCCTCTTCGCTTTCTTCTGTATAAATTTCAAATACAGTTTCAGTATAATAATCTAAACCACGGACTAAAGTAGGTTTTAAAACATAAGGAATATCCATCTCATCTAAATATTCTAAAGTCCTAATAAAATAATTTTTAGAATCTTCTGAAAGCCAATCAATAATTTGTGGAGCATCTTCCACTACTTCCTTACAATGCTCTTCTTTACAATCCAAAACACGTAAAGGATTTTTATTTATACGCTTGCGACAATTTTCACACAAATAACTTCTTTTGGTTCGCAAATAGCCCACCAACTCAATAATATAATTCTGTCTATCTTCTGTGGTTCCAATACTATTTATATGTATATTTGTTTTTATACCAAGATCTAATAAAAAATTGTAGGCCACACTAATTGTCTCAGCATCAACTACAGGTTCATGTACACCAAAATTCTCGCATCCAAATTGATGAAACTGGCGATATCTGCCGGCCTGTGGTCTATCATGACGAAAAAGCTGTCCCCAACACCAAACTTTTACTGGCTGTGGATAAGATAGCATACCATGACCAACAAAAGCTCGGGTGATACCAGCTGTAAACTCGGGTCGCATACCAACTTTACTACCATCTTTATCTTCAAAAATATACATTTCTTTATCCACAACATCTGTCCCCCGACCAATTGATCTAATAAAAAGACTGGCATCTTCCAAAACTGGAGTTTCTATATACCCATAACCATAAGCCTCACAAATATCCTCAGCTGTGCGATACATCTTTTTCCAAAAATATTCATCCTTAGGTAAAATATCTTTCATACCTCGCAAAAGTGCTGGGGTCTTTGCCTTAGTAACTCTAATATCAGAAACAGCCACCTCTTTACTTGTTGATTTTTGCATAGTAGTTGTTTTGGTGTTTTTTTTCTTTTTCACAACAGCAGTATTTTTACTTACTGCTTTTTTCTTGGCAGTAGCTGAAACTTTTTTTATCGTTTTTGTATCATTTTTCTTTTTTCTAGATGACATAAAAATAATTTTTAATAATTTAATAATTGCTTTTTAAAAATTATAATCTGGAACGGAAAATTTACTTATACGATTGACTGGCCATCCACGTATAATTGTTCTACCAACAATATCACCTCTGTTAATGGGACCAGATCGACGCGAATCATAACTAGAATCACGATTATCTCCCATCACAAAATACTGATCTGGACCAATTGTTTGCATTATAGAACCGATCGTGTCTTCCCCCAAATATAATTCCTCCACAACCACACCTTGAGGATGATCATCATTATAAATAATAACCTTGTTATCTTCTATTTTTATCCTTTCACCTGGTAAACCTAAAATTCTTTTTAAATAAAAATCTTTATTAGTTACGGGAGCCTTAAATACTACTACTTCGCCTCGTTGTGGTTCACGAAAACGATAGCTCAACTCATCAATTATCAAATAATCTTTTTCATGATAATTTGGTTCCATGGACTGGCCTTTTACATAAAAAGGTTTGAACAAAAAATACCTAACAATACCAATGGTAACTCCGGCCAAAATCACAATCTTTATCAATTCCAAAAAGAATGTACTAGCCACTGTTAATATATTTCTTTCTTTTTTACCAACTGGTAGTTCAACCTCTAAATTGTCCTGCTCTTCTTGTTCATCTAACATAAAAACTAATGGATTTATTCATTTTATTAACTTATCAACATATTAAATTCGATTTAAAGTATACTATATATTTTTTAAAAAAGCAAGTTTTTGGATCTACGGTATAGCTCATAATAAACGGTTACCGAAATCATCATGTTCTCTCGGTCCTTTGGTTGTTATTTTTTTGAAATTTAAATATCTTTTTTTGCAATATATCAAGCTTGTCTTTAAGTAGCAGAGGATTAAGATCTTGGTG